>CATLGN010000031.1 GCA_949935685.1 uncultured Lachnospiraceae bacterium
GTGTCTTTGCCAGCGCATAGGGAACCGTTTTATCGGGAATGCCCGGCAGTATCAGTATGACCTCCACGCCGCGCTCCGCCGCAAATTTCAGCGCCGTTTCCAGCTCTCCATCCAAGATCAGATACGGAGACATAATATGCACATATTCCAGAGAGCGATTCAAAATATCCATATAGACCCGCTCGCCCAGTTTATCGTTGTCCAGCGGGCAGTCTCCATAGGGAATCACATAGCCCTTCGCCTCCGCCGCCGGAAACGCCGGATAGGAAAGAAAGCGCACGGTCTCGTCTTCTTTTTCATCTATCCGCCACATTTGCAGAAACATCAGCGTAAAACTCCGCACCGCCTCGCCTTTCAGCATAACAGCCGTATCCTTCCAGTGCCCGAACCGTGTTTTCCGGTTGATGTATTCGTCCGCAAGATTCACACCGCCGGTAAAAGCCGTATGTCCGTCAATCACCAGAATCTTTCTGTGATCCCGATAATTATAATGGGTAGAGACAAAAGGTGTCACCGGGGCAAACACCTTGCAGCGAATCCCAAGCGCCCGCAGCCGCTTCGGATAATCGCGGGGCAGGAGGGCAAACTCACAGGATCCGTCGTACATAACGCGGACTTCCACACCCGCTGCCGCCTTCCGAGCAAGAATCTCCAGTATCCTGCCCCACATCAACCCCTCGTCCACAATAAAATATTCCATAAAGATAAAATGCTCCGCTGCCGCCAACTGTTTCAGCATTTCCTCGAACATATTTTCACCGAGCGGAAAATAGGTCACGGCTGTCTTGTCGTACACCGGATGACAGCCGCTTCTTCCCATATAATGTGCCAGCGACGCCGCCCCCCTGTTTTCTTCCGCAAACCGCCGGAGAACGTCTTCCGACTGCGGAATATCATTTTTCGTCTCTGTAATAATCCGGTTCATACGCGCTTTCAACGCTCTGTGGCCAATGTCGCTTTGTGTATAAAGAAACAAAAGCACCCCGAAAACCGGCATCAGCATAACAACAATCAGCCATGTGATCTTAGCGGAAGGGTCCATGCCGCTGTTCAGAAGATACAAAAGCATAAGAAACGTAAGCAGTACCGCTCCGCCCCAGACATGCGGCAGAAACTCTCCCAGCCAGCGAAAAATACCAAACAGGATCAAAACCTGTATCATAAGCAGAAGCACAATCAGGCCAAAGCGGCTGAAAACAGCATGTATGACACCTTTTTGCCCTTTTTTCAGAAGAATAAGCCCCTTATCTTTATAATCTGTACGCATTGTTTTTTTCTCCTTGCAGACTCTTTGCATACCCGGAAACGCAAAACCCCTGCGGTATTATCCCGCAGGGGCCATAATCAGCTTCGCAGCAACTATGCTACCTTGCCTTTTGCGATTTCAGCCAGCTTTGCAAACCCTTCTGCATCGTTGACTGCCATCTCTGCCAGCATCTTTCTGTTAATATCGATTTCAGCCAGCTTCAGGCCATACATAAACTTGCTGTACGACAGGCCGTTCATTCTGGCTGCCGCATTGATTCTTGCAATCCAGAGCTGTCTGAACTGACGCTTTCTCTCTTTTCTGCCCGCATAGGAAGTCGCCAGCGCCCGCATAACGGACTGTTTTGCCACTCTGTACTGTTTGGAGCGCGCTCCTCTATAGCCTTTTGCAAGCTTTAAAACTCTGTTGTGTTTCTTTTTTGCGTTCAAACCGCCTTTTATTCTTGCCATGTCTTATGCCCTCCCATCGACTTATAAATACGGTAATATTTTCTTCATATTCTTAACATTGGTTGCATCCGTCATTGTCGGTTTTCTGAGATTTCTCTTTCTCTTGGTCGATTTTTTTGTTAAGATATGGCTCTTGTAAGCTTTGGCTCTTTTTAACTTTCCTGTTCCCGTTACCTTAAACCGTTTTGCTGCTGCTCTGCTTGTCTTCATTTTTGGCATCGCTACATTCCTCCTATCAATCAATCTGTAGTCAATCTCTATTTTAACTGTACGAATTAACGCTTTTCAGTTAAAAACATCGTCATGCTCCGGCCTTCCACCTTCGGCGCCTTCTCTACAACGGCAACGTCGGAGAGCTGCTGCGCCACATCGTCCAGAATATGTTTGCTGTTTGCCATATGTGCCATCTCCCGTCCCCGAAAGCGCAGCGTCACTTTGACCTTATCGCCCTTGGACAGAAATTTCCTGGCAGCGTTCACTTTGGTGTTCAGATCATTGGTGTCAATATTGGGAGACAGACGAATCTCCTTTACGTCAATGATTCTCTGCTTTTTCTTTGCTTCTTTTTCTTTTCTGGTCTGTTCATACCGGAACTTACCATAATCCACAATTTTACATACCGGCGGTTTCGCTGTCGGCGCGATCTTAACAAGATCCAGCCCCGCTTCCTCGGCAATCCGCATCGCCTCTCTGGAAGACATGATACCAAGCTGTTCCCCGTCCTGGCCAATGACACGTACTTCCCTGTCTCTAATCTGTTCGTTAATCATTAAATCGCTAATAATTTTTACCCCCTATGCAAAAAAAGTGGATAGCATAACTATCCACTGAAAATCCGAACATGCGCCGCCCATCACCGCAGCATGTATCAGAACGCTGGACGCCTGAAGCACGATCGCCGCAGGGTGAGAGTGGATACTCTGCTTGGTTGTTCTGTATCATACCTGTATAGAATAGCACAGCATATTCTGTCTGTCAAATCTTTTTTAGCCTGCACGACAAACGCATGAATGAGCCAACCGTGAACACAATATATACAAAGGACAGAAACGGAAAAATCCTGATCGGATTATCGCAGATTTTTCCGTTTCTGTCCGGTTCGGTCTGTGAAATGTTTACGATTTGTTCATTCATGCGTTTGTCGTGTTTTAGCCTGTGTAAACCCTTGACAGAAAATATGCAAACAAGTATTCTTAAATTGTTATGATAACTTATAAAATATGGTTGCAAAGGGCGGCGTCTACATATGGCAGTGACACCGGAGATCCGGAAATTAAACAAACGGAACACATATCTGTATATCTATAAGCACAAAGAATGCTCAAAACAGGAGCTGGCATCCAGTGTCGGACAGAGTCTGCCGACCGTCAATCAAAACGTAAACGAACTGCAGGATGAGGGCTTTGTCCGCATTGCCGGGTTATATGAATCCACCGGCGGACGCAAACCAATGGTTTTGCAGTGCACGCCCGATGCGCGGGTCGCCGCAGGCGTACAGATTCTCTCCGGGCAGGTTACAGCAGTGCTGCTTGATTTGTACGGAACGGTCCTCTCCTGTGAGATTCTCAGGGAGCCTTATAAAAATGAAGATGCTTATTTCCAAAAAATCGGCAAGTTTATCGCTGATTTCATAAATGCCGGCGGTTATTCGGATGACAAACTGCTGGGAATCACACTTGCCACACAAGGCGTTGCCGACTACGCTCATAAGAAGCTGGTCTACGGCCGTATTCTGGACAATAAGGGGCTTTCCGCCGACAGGCTTTCCGCCTGCATCGGCAGGCCCTGTATCCTGATGCATGACAGCGAAACCGCGGCCTTCGCCGAAAGCTTCCATCGTCCGGATCTTCGTGATTCCAGCTATATCTTTCTGAACGATTATCTGGGCAGCGCATCCATTATCAACGGCAGCCTGTATCGGGGCAACCACGGCCGCGGACAGCTTCTTGAACATGTGAAGCTGGTACAGGGAGGTCGCAAATGTTACTGCGGGCAATACGGATGCGCTGAAAGTTATTGCGGCGCCTACGGCCTGCACAAAATGTCCGGTCTTCCCACAGATGCATTTTTCCGCCTGCTCCGCACACGGGATGAACGGACTCTGAAAATCTGGGACGAGTATCTCGACTATCTGGCGCTTTTACTGCACAATGTCCTGATGACAATGGATGTGGACATCATTCTCGGCGGTCTGCTCCGCAAATATATGCTGCCGGAAGATCTGCAGATCATTACAGAAAAAATCCGCAGCCAGACGGATTTTGACATCTCGGACCGGACAATTACACTGGAATATATCACCGACTATCCCGCAGCCCGCGGAGCTGCACTCTATCTGGTACAACACTTTCTGGACAATTTTGAAATCTGATATATCTCTCTCCTGCTCCGTATACCGTCATAGTTATACAGTTTGCATAAAAATTGGCTGTCTGTCTTAAAACAGACAGCTTTTTTCTGTTTTACACGCCCCAATTCCCACGCCGTCCCATAAAAAATAGACAAGTAAATTCTTTTTTAAAAATATTTATCGTACATATTGACAGCCATATGGATATAGTGTATCCTGAAATACATAAAGAAAACAGTTTTCTAAAAGTAATTATATTAATAGTTTTGCAAAAATCATTAGCAAAGCCGGCAGGATTCCCATTAAAACAAAAAGGAGAAAAAATATGAAGAAGAAAAATAATCTGTTGCAAAAAGCGATTGCGGCGCTGACAACAGCCGGACTCGTCCTGTCCCTGACTGCCTGCGGAAACGCCGGCTCCCCGTCCTCCGACACGGTTTCCGATCTGTCTGCCGCCGAATCCAACGCTTCCGGCACGGCTGCCACAGACAACGGCGAAAAATACCGGATCGGGCTTTCCATGGGTACCAGCAACACCGAATTCTGTATGAAACTAATGTCAGAGGTTGAAAATGCCTGCGCAGAAAATCCCAACGTCGAACTGACCACCCTCTCTGCCGACAGCGATGCCAATACCCAGGTCACAAACATCGACAACCTCGTGACCTCCGGCGTGGACGCTATCTGCATCTACCCGGTTGACCCTGAAATCTGTGCCGACGCTATGAAACGGGCCCGCGACGCCGGCATTCACGTAGTCATCGTTGACCAGATGCCTTCCGATACGGACAGCTTTGATGTAGGTATCAGCGTTTCCATGCACGATCTGGGAGCCGGGGTAAACGAAATGGCCTCCGACTGGATCGATGCCACTTTCCCGGATGCCGCCGACGGCACTGTCAAAGTGGGTGTGCTCGGTCTCTGGGCTACCGAACAGTTTGCTGAACGCTGCGACGTATTTAATGAGATCGCCGACTACAATTCCAAGGCTGTCGTCTGCGAAAGTTATGATCACAATGTGTCCAACTTTGCGACCGAGACGGCACAAAATGTTGAAATCCTGTTGCAGAAACACCCCGACATCAATGTTATCCTTTGCTTTACCGATACACAGGCAACCATTGCCGAAGAAGCGATCCAGAAAAATAAGGATGCCATGAACCTGAATCTGGACGAAATTGCAATCTTTACCGTGGACCATTCCACTGCTTCCTTTGAACTTCTGGGCCGTTCCGCCGATGGCGGGAGCTGCCTGCGCGGTATTGTCACCACAAACCTGGGGGTCGGCCAATTACTGTATGAATGCGCGGTAAAAGACTATGATCCCAACGATCTGGTGGACGGGAAGATCAAATATCAGGAAATCTACAAAATCGACACTTCCAACATGGACGATTACGCGGCATACATATTGAATTAATCGGCTGCTTCCCCTGCGCGCGCAATCTGCCGCAGGGGAAGCGCCGGAAAACCATCTCATCACGCATCACCTTATAACAGATAAAAAGAAAGGACGGCGATATTTTGTCTATATTGAAAGTGGAAAATCTGACCAAGCGGTATCCCGGCGTCGTAGCGCTCGATAACGTAAACTTTGAGATCGGGCCGGGGGAGATTCGCGGTCTGATCGGCGAAAACGGCGCCGGCAAATCCACCATCATCAAATCCATTGCAGGCGCAATTCCTTTTGATGAAGGCAGACTGATCATTGACGGCCGGGAATATACCTCCATTGCTCCGACAGAGGCAATCCAGAGAGGAATCTCCGTCATCTATCAGGAATTTAACCTCATCCCTTCCATGACCGTAGCAGAAAATATCTTCCTCGGCGAACGGATCGGCGGAAGATTCCGGGTTGATTTCAGAGAAATGAACAGGCGGGCAGAGGAAATCTTTTCACGTTTCGGTGTGGAGATAGATCCCGGTGCACAGGTAGGCAGTCTTTCAACCGCGCAAATGCAGCTTGTTGAAATTGCCAAAGCAATTTCAAAGGATGTGAAAGTGCTGTTTATGGATGAGCCCAGCGCCTCCCTCTCCGTCTCAGAGACCGAAGTCATGTTCGAGATTGTCCGTGCGTTGAAAAAAGACGGTCTTGCAATCGTCTACGTCTCCCATCGGCTGGAGGAGCTCTTCGAGCTTTGCGATTCCGTGACCGTTATGCGGGACGGGCATACCATCGAAACAAGAAAGATCGAAGCTCTCGACCGCCCCGGTCTGATCAGGCTGATGGTAGGCCGTGAACTGAATGAAACCTATCCTGAACGCAGCCCGGCTTCCGCCGAAGTTGTGCTGGAATTGAAAAATGTATACGGAAACGGCGACGTGGGAATCAGCCTTCAACTGCACAAAGGCGAAATTCTCGGTCTCGGCGGTCTCGTGGGATGCGGTCGTACGGAGCTTGCCAAAATGATCTACGGAGCCGTGCCCATCGACAAAGGCGAAATGCTATTATTCGGACAGCCGGTCCATCTGACATCTCCGGCAGACGCCATCGAAAAAGGAATCGGATTGATCCCGGAAGACCGCAAAACCGAAGGCGTATTCATTGATTTTCCCATTGATTGGAACGTGGTCATACAATGTCTGAGAAAAATCTCCGGAAAGGGCGTCGTAAATATCAGCGCTATGGACGAGATCAGCAAACGTTACATCAGCGAAATGAATATCGCCACTCCCAGTGCCCATCAACTGGTCAAAAATCTCTCCGGCGGCAATCAGCAAAAAGTCGTTGTAGCCAAAGTACTTGCCACCCAGACAAAAGTCATCATCTTTGACGAACCGACCCGCGGAATCGACGTAGGGGCGAAACAGGAAATTTACCGACTGATGAATGACCTGACAAAACAGGGGATTTCGATCCTGATGATCTCTTCCGATATGGAAGAACTTCTGGGCATGAGCGACCGCATCGTCGTACTGAACGAAGGCGCCGTTGCCGGGGAGCTTACAAAAGCAGAGTTCAGCCAGATCGCTGTCATGGAACTGGCATCGTCCCATTAAGAAAGGAAGAAACAATGGAAAATAAAAAGAGATTTGATATTGGAAAAATAATCAGCGATAATGTCGCCTGGTTTGTGCTCCTGATCCTGGTGATTTTTTTCGGCATTTTCTCCGAAAACTTCTTCAGTTTCCGCAATATTATGAACCTTCTGTCGCAAAACGCCTATCTCCTGATCGCAGCCACCGGCATTACTTTCGTCATGATGAGCAGCGGCATGGATCTCTCCGTGGGATACGTGATGTCCACCATTGGCATCATCGGCGCGAAACTGCTGATGGACGCGGGTATGCCGACCATACTGGTCATTGTGATTATGATCGCCCTTACCATTCTGATTGAGCTTTTGAACACTTTTCTTTCCATTAAGCTGAATCTGTCGCTGCTGGTTGTCACCATTGCCACGATGACCATTTTCCAGGGCGCCACTTATATTATTTCGGAATCAAAGACAATCACAAATCTGCCCGACAGTTTCAAATATCTGGGTCAAAAGTATCTGTTTGATTCCATTCCGGTCGCCGTCATCATTATGATCGTGCTCTTTCTGATTATGAATTTTGTGTTAAACAAAACTTATTTTGGCCGTTATGTCTATGCACTTGGCGGCAACCCGGAGGCAGCGCGGCTGGCAGGTATTAATATCAATAAAATGCGTTATATGATCGCCGTTATCGAAGGTCTCTTTATCGGTATTGCCGTAGTGCTGCTGATCGGGCGTCTGGGTTCGGCGGTCTCCACGGTCGGCGTCGGCACCGAATTCAGCGTTATGACTGGTATTTTCCTGGGCGGTGTCTCAATCCGGGGCGGGGAAGGAAAACTCTCCGGCGTATTCGCAGGTATCCTTTGCATCGCCCTGCTCACCAACGGCATGCAACTGGCGGGTATCAATATCTACTATCAGTATGTAGTACGCGGTCTGATTCTGCTGGCAGCCATCGGCTATGATGTATACCAGCTTAACCGCCGGAACAATATGAAAAAGAAAAAACTGGAAGAAACGAGAGAGGCGAAACGAGCATGAAACTTGCAATTACAGATTTAAACAATAAAATCGGCTGGTCCAAAGCCGGCATTACGCTGCCGGGCTACGATGTAACTGCTCTGCAGAAAAAAACAAGGGAGACACCCCGCTGGGCTCACTTTGGTATCGGCAATATTTTCCGCATCTTTTTGGGTGGGATTGCGGATCGGCTGATTGCGCAGGGACTGACGGATACCGGTATCGTCTGCGCCGAAACATTTGACTACGATATTGTCGATAAAATCTATGCCCCATTCGACAACCTTGCTCTCGCCGTCACTCTATATGAGGACGGCAGGATGCAAAAACAGATTCTCGGTTCTCTGGCGGAATGCGTCAAAGCCGACAGTACAAACACGGCCTGCTGGACCCGCCTGAAAGAAATCTTTCAAAATCCCGGCTTACAGATGGTTTCTTTTACCATCACAGAAAAAGGATATGCGCTACGCGGGACAAACGGCGATTATCTGCCCTATGTGAGAAAAGATATTGAGAACGGCCCTTCTTCTCCGACAGGCGCCATGGCAGTTGTGGCATCCATGCTGCTCGAACGCTTCCGGGCCGGGGCGGCTCCCCTCGCTCTCGTCTCTATGGACAACTGCTCTCACAATGGCTCACTCCTGCAAACCTCCGTACTGACCCTGATCGCCGAATGGCAAAAACGGGGATTTGTAGACGACGATTTTCTTTCCTATGTTAAAGATGAGGAAAAAATCGCCTTCCCATGGACTATGATTGACAAGATCACCCCTCGTCCTGCCGATTTCGTGGCAAAGCAGTTGACATCAGACGGCGTGGAAGATATGGAAATTCTCGTCACCTCCAGAAACACATATATCGCACCCTTTGTCAACGCCGAAGCGCCCGGTTATCTTGTTGTGGAAGATCATTTTCCAAACGGGCGACCCCCGCTGGAAAAAGCCGGCGTATACATGACCGACCGTGAGACGGTGAATAAATCCGAACGTATGAAAGTTACCGCCTGTCTGAATCCCATCCACACGGCTCTGGCTCCCTACGGTATGCTGTTAGGCTATGAGTATTTTGCAGACCTGATGGAAGATCCGGAACTGAAGACGCTGGCTCACAATGTATCCTATGTGGAAGGGCTTCCCCGCGTGGACGCCCCTGGGATCTTCTCTCCCAAAGCATTTTTGGATGAAGTCATCCAAAAGCGAATGCCCAACAAGTATCTGGGAGACAGTACCGCCCGCATCTGTACCGATTCCTCACAGGGCGTAAGTGTACGTTTTGGCGAGACAATCCGCTCTTATGTGAAGGAATTCGGCACCGCGGATATGCTTGCGGCCATCCCCCTCGCCCTGGCCGGGTGGCTGCGATACTTTTATGCCATCGACGATGAAGGCAAAGCCTTTGCCCTTTCGCCCGACCCGCTGGCCGGTGAATTGCATGCCATCGTAACAGAAGTTCCTCTTGGCAGCCCTGATATGCTGACCGACCAGGTCCATCGCGTATTGTCCAACCCGGAAATCTTCGGCAGCGATCTCTACGAAGCCGGCGTAGGGCAAAAGACCGAAGCCATCTTCCGGGAAGAGATTGCAGGGCCGGGAGCGGTCCGGGCAACGCTCAGGAAATATCTGTCGTAAAACCGTTTGAAATCTGTTAGAGAAAGGAAATCATAATGGCGGATTATTATCGAAAACTGTTTGAGCCGGAGTATGGAGAAGCCGCTCCGGATGCTATTATTGACGTCGGAAGCGATGTCGGAGCAGGACTTGACCCGCTGCATCCAACCGAGAGCAGAGTCCGTCTGCACTTTGAAACAATCACACTTCTGACGGAAAAATGGAGAAAAATCTTTTGTTTCCCCACATTGATGCGCATAAAAACGGAAAATTTGCTCATCCCGTCCGATGGCTACAACCTTCCCGTCCGCATTTACAAACCGCAGGGAAAAGGTCCCTATAAGACTATGATATTTTTTCATGGCGGCGGTTGGACAATGAATAATGTGGATGTGTATGACTATGTGCATCGCTATTTTGCCAGCTACGGAAATGTGCTGGTGATCGCTCCGGACTATCGCCTCGCACCGGAAAATCGCTTTCCCATGGGCTTTCATGACTGCTACAATACCGTGGTCTGGGCATCCGAAAACTGCCGGAATTATGGGGGAATCCCGGAAACGCTCTGTCTGTGCGGCGATTCCGCCGGCGGAAACCTTGCGGCCGCCGTCTGCCTGCGTGCTCGCGACGAAAAGGGCCCACGGATTGCAAAACAATTCCTTTTCTTTCCGGCGGCAGCTTTCAATCTGGGTTATCGCACCACGTCGGAAAAGCGCTACGGAAACGGCGAATATTTCCTTGCCATGAACAGTGAGGAAGACATGCCGATTCCTTACCTGAACAGCCCGGAGGAGGCAAATCTGCCCTATGTATCCCCTCTCTTTGCGGACGATTTGACCGGACTGCCTCCAACCTGTTTCCTGTCGGCGGAATGCGATCCTCTGCTTGATCAGGGACTGATGTTCGCGGCCAAACTACAGGATCAGGGAAACGAGGTGGAATATCACATCTATAAAGGGATGGTACACGCCTTCCTCAATCGTCCACAGCAAAAAACTTTCGAAGCTATGGATGATGTCATCGCCGCTATGCCCTGAACAGCCAGAGACCCCTGCCAGTCCGGACAGGGGTCTTCGTTTTTCTTTCTTTAGCGTTTACGCCTTGCGGAATGTCTTACAGGTTGTCTGACCGCACTCACAGGCGCCGTTTCCTGCAATATCCACATGTTCCGCATGACATTTATAGTTTTCATTATACATGCAGTCGCACGCTTCGCAATCAATGCTGATCGTTCTGCACGGATGCTCCAGCGCGCTCACATAAGAGTCGCCCCGCTTTCCCGAAAAGCTC
>CATLGN010000032.1 GCA_949935685.1 uncultured Lachnospiraceae bacterium
CTGTATGTGAATGTCGCCGGTAACTGTTATTCTCTGTACCGGGCATGGCGGGACGGAAAACTGGGTTACTATACGTTTGACGATAATCCGGATAAACATGAAATGTATACCGGATCGGGCCTGCGCCGGGAATTGACAAGACGGACGGAGCTTTTTACAGACCGGATTGCGGACGGCATTATTCCGATTATGTATGAATATGCGGCAGGCGTGCGGGAGCTGCCAAACTGTAAAAAAACCATTCCGCTTCCTTTCAATGCGGCAAAAACGGCGTATCAGACGAACCGGCCGGCTGGCCGGCTCGTATTTTACCACGGCATTCTCCGGGAAAAAGATAAGGGAACGGCATATATCCGGGAGGCTTTTGAAATTATACAGAAAAGATACCCGAATGATGTGGAGATGATTGTCTGCGGCAGTCTGCCCTTTCAGGAATATCTGGAGGTGTTGCGGAAGACAAATGTACTGGTGGATCAGTGCAAGGAACACTGCTGGGGCCTGAACGCCTGTTATGGGATGGCGCAGGGAAAGGTGGTGTTGGGCGGGGCTTCCCGCAACTCCCTGAAAGAGTTTGGATTAACGGAAAGCCCGGTTATCCATATTGGCCCCAATGTGGAACAGATCGTCAGCCAGATCACGCATGTAATAGAAAACAGAAAAAAGATAGAAGAGTGGGGCTATGCTTCCCGGCAGTTTGTGGAAGCGTTTCATAATCATGTGAAGATAGCGCAACAATATGTGGATGTATGGAGCGGAAAGATATGACGGCAGGGCATACAGCCGAAAACCGGGAACGGAAAGAATATGGGAAGCCGTATCGACAGGATATTCTGCTGTTGCTGATAATTGTTGCTGTTTTTACCGCGCTGGCCGTTTACAGGATTATCACCGGCGGGGAATACAGCGGCGATGAGTTCTTTTCGCTGAAAGATACGATGGGTTATGCCTATACCGGAAAGACAATGGAATGGGATTTCCATACCAATGGGATTACCGACGTCGATGTGGGGCTTCCGTTCGACTTCCGTCTTCTGGCATGGTGGATGCGGCTGGTTGGGACGAATATTATTTTGCTGCGGGGATTATCCGCTGTCTATGGGGCGTTGTCGATCATTTCTTTTTATTATGTCGTCAGAAGACTGACCGGAAGTACGGAATGGACGGCGCTTGCCGCCATATTGCTGGCGACGAGCGCGATTATGTTGAATCTGTCTTCCATTGTGCGGGGGTATACGCTGCTGCTTCTGTTGAACATATGGATTTTTTACTTTGCTTATCGGGCGTTACAGGGCAGGGGAAGCGGAGAGCCAAAAGGCCGTGCGGGGATATTTTTGCGGCGATGGCTTGACTTCGATTATCGCTATGCCGTTCCCGCGTTCGTCCTGATCTGTTTTGCCTACAGCATTCGGATATTTGAATTGTTTTATCTGGTCGGCATCGGCGTCTTTATTCTGCTTAAGGCTGTTACCGGAAAAGAGAGACGGTATGTTGTGACTGCCGGTGTTTTCTGGGGTGCGTTTGCTTTGCTGATCGCCGCGTATATACTGCATCTGGAGCGGTATCTGCCGGCGCTGCGGATGATTACGGACAGATTGGAACAATATGCTTCCATAGGACTGCATCATATCGAATATGTATGGGATATGGCGGTGGTATGCCGTTTCTTTCCGCTGACGATCGCGGGGCTTGTGCTGCTGGCCGTTTTGTCCCGCAGAAAAGACGGCGGACTGGAAGGGCGGCAGCGGGATGTGGTTTTCTATATGGCGTCGGTTGTCGTATGTACGCTTGTTCTCTTTGTGGCGGTCGTGGACTGGCAGCATGACGGGCGGTATCTCTTTGTGATACAGCCTGCGCTGTTTGTTATGATCGCGGCGGGATTTTATCTGGCGGGCAGGCGGTTCGGCAGGGAATGCCGCGCTTTCCTGTACGGCATTTTGGTGTTTGGCATTGGCATCAACATATACGGCGCGTGCCTCGAACCGTGGCAGGACGGGAGCAGAACGCACTATACGCGGGCCTATGAGAAGGTGGCGGAATATCTGCAGGGAGAACCGGCTTTTATTACCGGCATCTATCTGCGCGGATATTATGCCAGAGATATTTTACCGGATTATATATGGCGGCCGATGACAAGCAAAGGAGGTGGGCCGGACGGGGATACGAATAATCTGGCGGAGCTGAGCGAGATCGGCCGGGAGTATCCGCAGGGCATCCTAACATGTGAGGAGGAAAAGTGGTATCATTTCCGCAATACGTTCTGGATGCTCTTACAGATGGACGCCTTTGAACGGATTACCGGTGGGGAGTTAGACGAGACGCAGGTTGGCAATTGGGCCTATCACCTCTGTTATCCGACAGAAGGCGGGATACCGGAGGAGGAACGGGTGACGACCCTGTTCGGATATAATTATGGCGGCGCAAGCCGTGTTACGGAGGCGGACGGAAAGACGATTGTTGAACTGGAACTCAACGGGAGTGCACCGGAGCAAACGTTGCTCTGTATCAAAGTAAACCAGTATTATGCGGGAGAGAAACGGCAGCGCTGCGTGCAGCTTGTTCTGGAACCGAACGGCAGGGACAGGCAGTATTACCGGGTCGAGCTGGAGAACGGCAGTCCGCCGGACCGCAGCGCGCTGGATGATTCCTATTGTATTTATCAAAACGGAAAGGAACCAGAACGATATGAGGACTGCTACAGTCTGTAGAAGCGGGACGGCTGGTTTTGGGAGAAACAGGAGAGGTACTAATGTATTCGATTTCGGTTGTTGTGCCCGTATTTAACGAAGAGGGCAATGTGGCGGAACTGCACAGGGAGATCAAAGCGGTATGCGAGCGGGAAAAGTATGATTACGAGATAATATTTATTGACGATGGCTCCGGTGACAGGACACCTGAAATCTGCAGACAGTTAAAGCCGATGAAATATATCAGAATGCGGCGTAATTTTGGTCAGACAGCGGCGATGGACGCCGGCATCAAGGCTTCAACAAAAGAATTTATCGTTACCATGGACGGGGACAGGCAGAACGACCCGGACGATATACCCGGTATGCTGGATTATCTGGTGAAAGAGGATCTGGACGTGGTATCCGGCTGGCGAAAAAACCGCAAAGACACTTTTATGAAAAAATTTGTCTCGCGGGGCGCCAATTTCCTTCGCTATCTGATGGTGCACGACGGCATTCACGACAGCGGCTGTTCGCTGAAGGTATACCGCAGGGAATGCTTCAAAGGAGTGAATCTGTACGGAGAACAGCATCGTTTTATCCCGGCGATTCTGAAAATCAAGGGATTTTCCGTAGGAGAAGTGGTCGTTCATCACAGACCCCGGACATCCGGACGGACAAAATATAACTGGAAGCGCACATTTAAAGGATTTGTGGATATGATTTCCGTCTGGTTCTGGAATAAATATGCCGCAAGGCCCCTGCATCTGCTCGGCGGGATGGGGATCCTGTTTATGCTGCTCGGCGGCGGCTGTGGCCTGTGGTCGATTCTGATGTTTCTGGAAGGGCGTAAGATGTCCGACAATATCATTCCGCCGATTCTGACGGTGTTTTTTATGATTATGGGCGTGCTGATGTTTGTCTTCGGGCTGATGTCGGAGATCCTCGTCAAAATATATTTCGGCGTACATGTCGATCAGTCGTACAGCATTAAGGAAAAGATAGAGAACAAAGAGGAAACGGTATGAAAATTCTGGTCATCACCCATGAATATCCGCCGATCGGCGGCGGCGGCGCCAATGCCTGTCGGTTCCTCTGTCAGTGTCTTTCCGCTGCCGGACATGAAGGCGTTATTGTGACAAGCGTTTACCGGAAACTGTCGAAAGAGGAGCAGGCCGGCAATTTTCGGATTATTCGCGTTCCGGCGCTGCGGGCGAAAAAAGAAAAAAGCACCTTTCCCGAGATGTTTACGTATCTGTGCAGCGCCATGCTGCGGGCGGACAAACTTGTAAAGACAGAAAATTTTGACGTCTGTCAGGTGTTTTTTGGGATTCCGAGCGGACCGATTGCGCTTTGGCTGAAAAAAAGGTATTGTCTGCCATATGTCATCCGTTTCGGCGGCGGGGATATTCCCGGCGCGCAGAAGCGGTTTGCGGTGCTCTATCAAGTGCTGGCGCCGCTGATCCGTGCGATCTGGAAACATGCGGACGGCCTGATTGCGAACAGCGACGGCCTGAAACAGCGGGCGCTGCGGTTTGAAAACCGCTATCCGGTGCAGGTGATCTGCAACGGGGTGGATACGGCGTTTTTTAAACCCGCTGCGGCGCAGACGGGGCAGTCGCAGCGGGATGCTGGTGTGTGGGAAATTCTCTTTGTGTCCCGTTTGATCGAAGGCAAGGGGATGCAGTTTGTGATACCGCACCTGCAAGAGATCGCAGACGGCATCGGCAGAGCAGTGCGCCTGACGATCGTGGGAGACGGTCCGTACCGGCGGGAACTGGAGCGGATTACCCGTGAGGCGGGAGTGGAATCAATGGTAAGCTTCGCCGGAAACCGGGGAAAAGCGGAACTGCCCTCCTGGTATCAGAAGGCGGATGTATTTATCCTGCCGTCGCTGTCAGAGGGCATGCCCAATGTGGCGCTGGAGGCGATGGCCTGCGGCCTGCCGGTCATCATGACGCCCTGCGAGGGGAGCCGGGAGCTGATCGGGGACAATGGGATTATCGCGGAGCGCAAACAGTTTATCGCGGAGATGATACGACTGGGCAATAACCCGGATCTGGGCAGGGAGATGGGACGGCGCGGGCGGGAAAAGGCGGTGCGGGCGTTCCGGTGGGAAAAGACGGCGGAGGCGTATGAAGGCGTTTACGGCCGGATCGTATCGGGAACGTGATCGTGTCAGGAGAGTATGTATGTGCGGCATATGCGGTTATGTGGGAAAAGAAAAAATTGCAGACGAAACCCTGATACGGATGCGCGACACCATGTATCACCGGGGGCCTGACGACGGCGGCATCTGGCAGGAAGCGGCGAACGGCTCCGCTGTCGGGATGGCACAGAGGCGGCTGGCGATTCTGGATCTGTCGGCGTTGGGACATCAGCCGATGTTTTCCGGGGATGGCAACCTTGTCATCGTATTTAACGGAGAGATCTATAATTTCCGGGAGCTGCAGGTGGAATTGCAAAAAAAGGGGGCTGTTTTTCGGACATCCTGTGATACGGAAGTGATTCTCGCGGCATATGAAGCGTGGGGAACGGCGTGTTTCAGCAGACTGAACGGTATGTTTGCGTTCGGGTTATGGGACAGGAGGGAGAGGAGCCTGATTCTGGCAAGGGACAGGATCGGCAAAAAGCCACTGTATTACCACTGGAACAGACAGAAGGAAGAACTGATATTTGCCTCGGAATTAAAGCCCATTATGCAGTATCCGGCATTTCCCAAGGCCATACGGAAAGAGATGATCGGGAATTTCCTGTGCAATAAGTATATCGCGGCGCCGGACACCATTTTCGAAGACACATATAAGATGGCACCGGGGACATATCTTGTGTATCGGGATAATCAGGTTCGGATTCGGTCATACTGGGATATAAAAGCGGTAAAAAAAGCGCAAAAAGGACAAATGGTAACAGAAGAGAAGCAGTCCTTACATGAGTTGGACGCGCTGCTGTTGGATGCGGTTTCGCGCAGACTGATCGCGGATGTGCCGGTGGGCGCCTTTTTAAGCGGTGGGATCGATTCTACGCTTGTGACAGCCATGGCGCAGGCATGTAAAGACACACCGGTTCAGAGCTTTTCCATCGGTTTTTATGATAAGGAGAGAAACGAGGCGCCTTATGCGGCAGAGATTGCAAAATATATCGGGACAAGGCACCGTGAGCTCTATGTGGGAGAAAAGGAAATTCTGGAGATGCTGGAACGGCTTCCGTTTTATTACGATGAACCGTTTTCGGACTCTTCCCAGCTGCCGACAATGCTTGTGTCGAAGCTGGCGTCTGACGATGTGACGGTGGCATTGTCGGGCGACGGCGGCGATGAATTATTTTGCGGCTATAAGATGTACGACTGGACATATGTGGCGCAGAAAGCCGACCGGATTGGCGCCGCGCTGTATTATACTCCGGGTATGCGGATGATGAAAGAGAAATTTCCACCGGAGCTGCGTGCGTTTATCAATAACCGGAGCGGAGACTATAAGACACAATTGTTTATCGATGTTATGGTGGAGGAGGCAGAGAAGCTGCTTGGGATGCCGGTGTGCACGGCGAAATTCGCTCATGAGACGGATTTGAAAGATTCCAACTGGCAGGAACGGCGGATGCTGCTGGATATGATGACATACCTGCCGGATGAAATACTGGCAAAAACTGACCGGGCGTCTATGAAGTATTCGCTGGAAGTCAGATGCCCGCTGCTGGACTATCGGGTTATTGAAAAATCGTTTCAGATACCGCATGACGATAAGTATAAGCGATGGGATAAAAAGCATATTTTGAAAACTTTGACATATCAGTATGTGCCGAAAACGCTTTTGGACAGACCCAAGAAAGGGTTTGGAGTGCCGCTGCGGAAATGGCTGCGGGGCGTTTTAAAGGAAAGCATTCAAAAGTATGCGGACCGGGATACATTGAAACGGCAGGACATTTTTGTCCCGCAGGCCGTAGAGGCATTGATTGCCAGACAGGCGGTGTCGGATAAAATTATGTACAGCTCCATGCTGTGGTCGTTTTATGTATTTCAGACATGGTATCAAATGTATATCGAAGACTTGTGGGGCAGATAAAGAGTGACAAGAAAGCGCATTTATATTACAATAGATACAGAAATGGACAGCGATCCGCACTGGGTGAAGCGGTACCCGCCGGCGTATTCTTCCGTGGTGAAGGGAATTCCCCGCATTCTGCGCCCGATTTGGGACAAGTACGACGCGCATCCGATCTATTTTGTATCGCCGGAGGTTTTATATGATAAGCGGTGCGTAGCGGTATTGCGCCGGGAGATCCAAAAAGGCGCCGTTGTGGGAGCGCATCTGCATCCGGAATATATCGGGCCGGACAGCGATTGGGGAGCCGGTATGGAAAATATACTGGCACGGTTCCCGTGCAGCGGATATTCCGATGCGGTGGAGCGGGAAAAACTGAAAAACCTGACGGACTTGATTGAACAAAAACTGGGCGTCCGGCCCGAATGGTATCGGGCGGCGCGCTTTGGCGCCGATGCAGCGACAATCCGGATACTGCGTGATCTGGGATACCGGTATGACAGTTCTGTGACGCCGAAGATAGACTGGCGTCCGAAAGGCGGGCCGGATCACAGCCGCGCGCAGGTGAAGCGGTATCGCATATCGAACCATTCTATTTGTGACGAAGCGGCGGGAAAGGCGGACGACAGCGGGATCCGGGAGTTTCCGGTGACAATCTTTGGAAAACGCTTTGGCGTGCCGGGCAGATTTTTGCCGGAGAACTGGCTGTTTTACCGATGGCTGCGGCCGAGCCATATGACATATTTTGAGTTAAAACGGGTAATTTGTGAAATGGAGAAGACAGGGCTGCGGGAAGGTGTTATGATGTTCCACAGCATGGAGATTATGATCGGCAAAACGCCTTATGTCAGAACGCGCTGGATGCAGCGGTATTATCTGTGGCGGCTGGAAAAAATACTGGCGTATGCAAAAGCGAAAGGATATGAACTATAAACGGTATGGGCGAAGCGGGAACGGATACAAAAAAACTGATATTCATGGTTTCCACGTTAAATACCGGCGGGGCACAACGGGCGCTGGCCAATATGTCTCTTGTCTTTCCGGATGCATACGAAATTGATTTTCTCTTGAATGACGCGCAGAATATTTGTTATGAATACAAAGGTAATATTATAGATTTGGGCTTGCGGCCGCGAAAGGATAAGACGAATCTGTTTTATCAGTTGAACGTTTTTCTGAGGCGGTATCATGAACTGAAAAAAAGAAAAAAATCAGGGAACTATATCGCCTGTATCAGCGCGCTGACAAGTGCGAACGCGGTCAATATTCTGACGAAGACCCCGAAATGCAAATCGATCGTCAGTATCCGCAATTATACTTCAAAAAGCCCGATTCGGGGTCTGAAAAGGAAAATTGAAGAGACGGCCATTCGGCTCCTGTATAACAGAGCCGACGCGGCGGCAGCGGTTTCGGAGAGCGTCCGGCATGATCTGATACAAAATTACGGCGTGAAACCGGAAAAAGTGGTTACGATTTATAACGGTTATGATTTGAAAAAAATCCGTGCATTGGCGCAGGTGAATCTACAGGAGGCGGAGCGGAAATGGTTTCGCCCGCAGGGGCAGGGATTTACGATCGTAACAGCAGGGCGCCTGACCAAAGAAAAGGGGCACTGGCATCTGATCCGGGCAATGCGGCAGATCGTAACGGAACTTCCCGACACGCGGCTTTTGATTCTCGGCGAGGGGGAACTGGAACCATATTTGCGGGAACTGATTGCGGACTGCGGCCTGCAGGATCAAGTTATCCTGTGTGGTTTTGTAAAAAATCCTTATCACATCATAAGCCGATGCGATTTGTACGTGATGCCGTCGCTTACGGAGGGATTCCCGAACGCCATGGTGGAAGCGATGTGCTGCGGCCTGCCGGTAATCTCGGCAGATTTCGATTCCGGGGCGCGGGAGATATTGGCGCCGGAGTCGCCGATCACAAAGAAAACGAGGAGCGGATATGAGACGGAACAATATGGACTGTTGTGTCCTGTATGCGATGGCGTGCGGCATGCGGCGCAGGAACCGCTAACTGCGCAGGAGCGGGCTATGGCCGACGCGGTGACGGTTATGCTGCGGGACGAAGCGATGCGGAGACGGTATGCGGAAAGGGCGCAGGAGCGGGCCAGGGAACTGGATGGCAAAGTGATGGCTCAGGACTGGGTAAAACTGCTGCGAGAGAGCGTGCGTTTATGAAGAAAAAGGTGTTGATGATTATACCGGTGCTGGCAGGTGGAGGAGCGGAACGGGTGGTGTCCAATCTGACGATGCAGTTGAAAAAAAAGTATCGGATGGATATTTTGCTGGATTATGATGATGTGAGTTATGCTTACACAGGGAAAATACTGCAGATGAACCCGGGGGTGAAACGGGCGCCGAATCCGTTTCAGGAACTATGTACGTATATTCGAAAATTTTTTGTTCTGCGCAAGATGAAAAAATTACGGAAATATGATTGTTACATCAGTCATTCTGCAATCTCTCATTTGCTGAATGTAATGACGGGCAATAAAAAATGCGATGTGATTTTGACGCTTCATGTAAAGCCTACCGATATGAAACACAGCAGAATCGGCGGCGTTCTGGACTTTTTCTCCCGACGGTTTATGAAAAAAGCCGATCGGATGATTGCGGTAAGTGAAGGTGTCAGAGAGGAATACATCAGGGACTATTCCGTTCCGCCTGATAAAATTGTCAGCATATGGAACGGCACTGATATAAGCGAGATACTTTGTAAAAAAGAAGAACCGCTTCCGCCGGAAAAGAAGCGGTGGTTTATATCTGACAAAACGGTAGTAACGATGGGACGGCTCTGTGAACAAAAGGGGCAATACCATTTGTTGCGGGCTTTTTCCAAAGTAGTCGATAAAATCCCTGACGCCAGACTTTTGATATTGGGGGAAGGGCCGCTGAAAAAGAGTTTGATTGCTCTTGCGACAGAATGCAATATCCGAAAGCATGTTGTTTTCTGCGGTTTTCAGGAGAATCCCTTTTCCGTGCTTGCAGAGGCAGACTTGTTTGTATTTCCTTCTTTATGGGAAGGGTTTGGCTATGCACTGGAGGAGGCCATTTGTTGCGGCCTTCCCTGTATTTCTTCTGATTTTGCGTATGGCGCAAGGGAAATATTGCATTATAATGGCGATAAAAAGATAAAAGATGCGGTATATATGGATTTGGGCGTTCTGGTTCCGGTATGTGAAGAGAAGAAAAGAGGAGCGCTTACTGCGGAGGAGGAAGTGCTCGCAGACAGCATCTTAAATGTGCTGGCAGATAAGGAATACAGACAAAGCATTGTGGAAAATAATAAGAAGAGACTGGAAGAATTTTCGTTGGAAATCATGGGTGACAGGTGGGCCGAGGTGATAGGATAAATTTATATGAAGAGTATTTTGTTTGTTACAATGCATGATATATCCGGAAAGATAGACAATGGGGGTAATCAATGCAGTGATAGAAATCTAAAGTTATTGCAGACTATTTATGGAGTTTCATCCATTGATATATGCATTGCTTCTGAAGAGGAAATAAAAAAACAAAAAAAGGGCGTTTATTATGCCAGACTTATGCGAAAAAAGCATCGCAGGTTTTTGTCTGGTTTTTTAGGCAGGAGTGACTTCACATATAATTCTGTTATCCATATCTGTAATTTGATTGAGAAAAATGATTATCAGATGATTTTTTTTGATGGGACCAGATGTGGAAACATTATAGAAAGATTAAAAAAGCATTATAAATATAAAGGGAAAATAGTTGTATTTGCGCATAATGTGGAAAAGGATATTTTGTGGCAACAGATGTTGTATGAGAACATATTATACTTTCCTCTTTATTTTGCTGCGAAACATGTAGAACGAGCGTCATTAAAATATAGTGATGTGTTTATTGTTTTAAGCCATAAGGACAGCCGCATATTTGAAAAATCTTATAAAAGAAAAGCGGATTTTATATTACCAATTACTTTTTTCGATACTAAGATTAAAAAAGAATGCAGAGATAACTTTGTCATACCGGAAAATTCACTTCTGTTTACGGGAAGTGAATATATA
>CATLGN010000033.1 GCA_949935685.1 uncultured Lachnospiraceae bacterium
CAAGACATGGAGGCCAGTTTTTCCGCAATGACATCGGCTTCCCCTTTCAGTACTCCTCCGGTCAATTCATCCAGTATTTCCATAAGCAGCTCCGCAGCCGGATGTCCGAACAGTTCCGCCGGTACGCCCCGCACGGTATATTCGTTTCCGCCAAACGGTTCAATCTCAAATCCCATGTTCCGAAAATACTGCTGATATTCCTCATATGCCGCTTCCTCTTTCCCGCTCAGAGTGAGGATGGCAGGTGGGTTGACCTGTTGAGTCAATGCATTCTGTTCCCGTATCTGCCTGCAAAGCCGCTCATACTTCACCTTTTCATGGGCCGCATGCTGATCAATAAACAAAACCTTATCCTGTACCGCGACAATCCAGTAGGTGTCGAATATCTGTCCGAGAATCCGGTACTCGTCGCGCAGTTCGCGGGTAATCAGTTTTTCTTCGAACAGGTTCATCTGCACCGGGCGTTCCACAAGAATATGCGCATCTTTTTTGATAATATTGTTCTGCAGCTTTTCGGCCTCACGCTGTTCGGAAACGGAAGCCTGTTCTCCGTACAGATGCGGATAAACCGGTTCCTCTGCCGCCACCAACGTCTCCGGTTCCGGTTGGTCATAGTCGATCTGCCAGAGCGCCTTCGATTTGTTACTGTCTGTGTCCTGCGGCTTGGGCGCCGCTTTCGGCTGTACGGCGCCGCGTTGCTCTCTGGCCCTTGTTTCAAACGGCTCCGGCACATGCACGGCCGCCGCTTTTGCTTTCGGCGCCGGTTTTTCCCTGTCATCCGCAAATGTGATCTGTCTGAGCATTTCCCGTTCCGATAAGGTTTTTCTGACTGCGGCAAAAATAAAGTCCGCGATTTTCTGCTCTGCATGGAAGCGGACTTCCATCTTGGAGGGGTGGACGTTGACATCCAAAAGCGCGGGCTCCAAATAAAAGTGCAGGACAAAAAACGGAAATTTATGCTGCATCAGGTACGGTTTGTATGCCTCTTCCGCGGCTTTGGACATCAACAGGCTTTTGATATAGCGTCCGTTGACAAAGCAGATTTCGAAGTTCCGGTTAGCGCGTCCGATCGCAGGTGTGCCGATGAAACCGGACAGTCTTTTGCCGCCGTCTTCCCACTGCAGGGGGACGAGTTCCCCCGCGATTTCCCGCCCGTATATGCGGTAGATAACTTCTTTCAGATCGCCGTTGCCGGACGTATGAAATTTTACCTGACCGTTTACGACATATTTAAAGGAAATGCCGGGATGGGATAGAGACAGGTGTTCCATGGCATCGGTAATATATCCGGCCTCGGTCTGCGCTGTCTTGAGAAATTTCCGACGGGCAGGCACATTATAAAAGAGGTTGCGCACGAGTATCGTCGTCCCTTCCGGCGCGCCGATCTCTTCCGTCTCCTTTTCCGCGCTGCTCTCGATTACATAGCGCAGACCCGTCAGGTCGCCCGGCACTTTCGTAATCATTTCCACCTGGGAGACGGCGCAGATACTGGACAGGGCTTCGCCCCGGAATCCGAGCGAAGCCAGCCGCTGCAGATCTGCCGCCGCCTGTATTTTACTTGTGGCATGGCGCAAAAAGGCCTTCGGCACCTGCTCTTTTGCAATTCCCGCCCCGTTGTCGGTAATGCGGATCAGCGAAATGCCGCCTTCCTTGATTTCCACGGTTATGGCATCCGCCCCGGCGTCCATGGCATTTTCCACCAGCTCCTTTACGACGCTGGCCGGCCTGTCCACGACCTCGCCCGCCGCAATCTGATCGATTGTATTCGCATCCAGAACCCGAATCTCCATCTCTGCCTCTCCCTTTACCATCTGTTTTTCAGCTTATTCTGCAGCCGGTAAAGCGTATTCAGCGCATCCAGCGGCGTCAGATTGCCGATGTCGATTTCCTGTAATTCCTTTAGCACATCCTCGTCCGTTACGGTGTCCAGGAGCGACATTTGCGTCAGATCCACCTCATCGTACCGGGGCATTTTTTTCTTCTCGCCCGATACGTTGACGGCAATCTTCTGCACTTTTTCCGTAATGTCGTTATCGCTGAGCTGGTCCACGATCTCTCTGGCCCTGTCAATGATAATATCGGGGACGCCGGCCAGCCTGGCTACCTGTATCCCGTAGCTTTTATCCGCGCCGCCTTTTATGATTTTTCGCAGGAATACAATATCATCCCCTTTTTCCTTGACGGCAATGCAGTAATTGTTTACATTATCCATTTTGCCTTCCAGTTCGGTCAGCTCATGATAATGGGTTGCGAACAGCGTCTTGGCTCCGAGCAGCTTTTTATTGCTGATATGCTCGATCACCGCCCAAGCAATCGACAGACCGTCGAAGGTGGAAGTGCCTCTGCCGATCTCGTCCAGAATCAACAGACTGTTTTTTGTGGCATTGCGTAAAATATTGGCCACTTCATTCATCTCCACCATAAAGGTGCTCTGACCGCTGGCCAGATCATCGGATGCGCCAACCCTTGTGAAGATCCGATCGACAATGCCGATGTCGGCACGCTTCGCCGGAACAAAAGAGCCAATCTGCGCCATCAGCACGATCAGGGCGGTCTGCCGCATATAAGTGGATTTTCCCGCCATATTCGGCCCGGTGATCACGGAAATGCAGCGGCGTTTGTTGTCCAGATAAGTGTCATTGGCGATAAACATATCGTTTTGAATTGTCTGCTCCACCACGGGATGGCGGCCGTCACGGATGTCAATCACACCCTTTTCGTTCAAAGCCGGCCGCACATAATGGCTGCGCTCCGCCGTCAGGGCAAGGGAAGCATATACGTCCAGTCCGGCAATCGCCTTGGCTGTCCGCTGAATGCGCTCGATCTCTCCCGCGATCGTCTCCCGGATACGGCAGAAAGCGTCATATTCCAGTGTGCACAGCTTATCTTCCGCATTCAGAATCATATCTTCCAGTTCTTTCAATCGCGGCGTCGTATAGCGTTCCGCATTCGCAAGCGTCTGCTTTCTCGTATAATCGTCCGGCACCAGATTCCGATAGGAGTTGGTCACTTCAAAATAGTAACCGAAGATTTTATTGTACTTAATCCGCAGATTTTTAATGCCCGTGCGGGCCCGGTCTTCCTCCTCCAACTGTGCCAGCCATGTCTTTCCCTCGGTCTTGGCATGACGCAGACGGTCAATATCCGCGTCAAACCCTTCCTTAATAATGCCGCCCTCCCGGATGGAAAGCGGCGGCTCCTCCACAATGGCGCTGGCAATCAGCGCCCCGATGTCCTGCAGATCATCGATCTGGTCCATAATTTCCCGCAGCGCGCACGTATCCAGCTCCTGCAGTACGGTGCGGATATGGGGCAGCATGGACAGGGAACTCTGCAGCGCCAGAAAATCCCGGGGATTGGCCGTCCGATAGCTTACCTTGCCGAGCAGCCGTTCCAGATCATAGATGGGATGCAGATATTCCCGTATCTCATCCCGCAGCAGCGCGTTTTGACAGAGCGCTTCCACCGCATCCAGACGTTTTTCGATACTTTCTTTATCGATCAGCGGCTGTTCCAGAAATGTCCGCAGCATTCTGGCTCCCATAGCCGTTTTCGTCTTATCCAGCACCCACAAAAGAGAGCCCTTTTTCTGCTTTTCCCGCAGCGTTTCCACCAATTCCAGATTTCTTCTTGTGGAACTGTCGAGCAGCATATATTTGCTGATCAGATACGGATACAAATGCGTGAAATGTTCCAGTGACGTTTTCTGATTCTCGTATAAATATTGCAGGAGACTTCCGGCGGCAATGATGCCGTTTGGAAAATCTTCCAGCCCCAGTCCGCCGAGAGCCCCTACCCGGAAATGCTTCTGCAGGCATTTCCGGCAGTTGATTTCGTCAAAATAAACCGCATCCAGCGCATAGATCGTAATGCCAAGCCGGTTTTTCAGATCGTCCGTATCGACGCCGCTGACGAGAAACGCATCGTTACAGATAATTTCCGAGGGCATATATTTATTGATCTCATCCACGAGCTTTTTACTGTCCTCAATCTCCGTCAGAAAATAATCTCCCGTCGTGACGTCGGCCACCGAGACGCCGATCTTTCCGGAAAACCAGACAATGCTCATCAGATAATTGTTTTTGCCGTCTTCCAGCGCCTGAATATTCAGATTGGTACCCGGCGTAACGATGCGCACCACTTCCCGGCGGATAATGCCCCGCGTCTGCTTCGGATCTTCCACCTGTTCACAGATCGCCACCTTATATCCCATGGAAACCAGCTTATTCAGATACCCCTCCACCGCGTGATAGGGAACGCCGCACATGGGCGCTTTCTCTTCCTGTCCGCAGCTTTTTCCCGTCAGCGTAATTTCCAGCGCCTTGGAAGCCGTCAGCGCGTCCTCATAAAACATTTCGTAAAAATCGCCGAGACGATAAAATAAAATACAGTCCTGATACTGCTTCTTTGTCTCTATGTATTGCTGCATCATTGGCGTTAATTCTGCCATGCCTTATCTCCTGTTCCGTCATTTCTCTAAAATTTGTCCCATATAATAAAACCCCCTGCACGTCTCCAGACGGACATTCACATACCGCCCGATCAGATCCGGACTTCCGGGGAAATGTACGAGCATATTGTTGGAGAGACGCCCGGTCAGCAGACTATTGTCGTGACTGTTTACCTCTTCCACAAGCGCCTCCGCGCTCTGGCCTTCCCGTCCTGCCGCGCGCTCCCTGGCCGTATCCTGCACCACCTGCAGCAGCTTGTCAAAACCGCGTTTTGCCTCCGCTTCCGGCACCTGATTTTCCATGGCGGCGGCCGGCGTGCCGGTGCGCCGAGAATACAGGAACGTAAAGGCGTTGTCAAAACCGACGCGACGAACGACATCGATCGTCTCATCCACATCCGCCGGCGTCTCTCCCGGGAAACCGACAATAATATCTGTTGTGATGGAAATATCGGGGATCGCCCGCCGGATCTTTTCTGCCAGAGCAAGATACTGCTCCTTTGTGTAACGCCGGTTCATGGCCTGCAGTATTTTCGAGGAACCGGACTGCAGCGGCAGGTGCAGATGCCGGCATATCTTTTGGGAATCCGCCATAACCGCAATCAGCTCGTCCGACAAATCCTTGGGATGGGAGGTCATAAAACGGATCCGGCGGATGCCTTCCACGCGCTCCACTTCCCGCAGAAGCTGCGCAAAAGAAACAGGCCGGCCAAGATTTTTTCCGTATGAATTAACATTCTGTCCGAGCAGCATAATCTCCGTCACGCCGTCTGCCGCCAGTCCTGCGATTTCCCGCACAATATCCCCCGGTTCCCGGCTCCGCTCCCGCCCTCTCACATACGGCACGATGCAATAGCTGCAGAAGTTATTACAGCCATACATAATATTGATTCCCGATTTAAAGGGATATTTCCGCTCTGCCGGCAGATCTTCCACGACGGCATCCGTCTCCTGCCAGATGTCCGTCACCATCCGGGCATGTCCGGCCGCGTCTCGCTCCGCAGTCAGACATCGGTACAAAAGCTCTGCAAACGTATAAATATTATGCGTGCCAAAAATCAGATCCACAAACGGATAACTCTTTTTGATCTTCTCGACGACGGACGGCTCCTGCATCATACAGCCGCAGAGCGCGATACGGATATGGGGATTTCTGCGCTTACAGCCGTTTACAACGCCCAGACGGCCGTACACCCGCTGATTGGCGTTGTCACGCACCGTGCAGGTATTATAGATAACGAAGTCCGCTTCCTCCTCCCCAGCCGTCCCGTAACCGATCCCATGCAGAATACCCGACAGCTTTTCCGAATCCCGGGCGTTCATCTGACAGCCGAACGTCTGAATGCACGCGTATAACGGACGTCCAAGACGTTCGCTTTCCGCCTTCACAATCTGCCTGCACTTCGCCATAAAGTAATATTGACGCTGTGGTTCCAAGTCAGGCGGGCTGCAATTGACATTGACCCTGTCCAAGTCGATATTCTTTAATTCTTCTGTTGTAATATTTTTTAATTCAATATAGGAATCCATCTTTCCTCTTTCTGTTTTGTTTCTTTTTTACTCTCTTAATCCCAATTTATTGCCTCATGGGGAACTGTTCCGTTTTTTGCCCTGTCTTTTCTTCCTTCCAAAATCGCTTCTATTTCATCCGGTTCAGGAACCGCCTCCGGGATAAATTTGATGATAACCTTATAAAGTACCTCAACATCTTCTTCCGGTACTAACTCGATCAGATTTTTCAGCATTTCTTTGCTCATCGTTTTACCTCCTGAATTTCTTATATTCGCTTATATGCCTGTCCTCTTGGAATAATATTATCAATATATATTGTATCGTCTTCTATGGAAAACAGTACTCGTAAATCGCCTACTCTTAAACGATAGCCGTTTTCAATACCCTGTAATTTTTTAATATCCCCCAAAGGAATTTTTTCTATGGCTTCCCTCAAACGTTTCTTCGTCGGTTTATCAACAGAATTGATATATTTTACTGTCTTCTTACCATACTCAATTTTCAAATTATTCTTATACTTCCTTTCTCGTGTTCGGCGTTCATCTGACAACCGAACGTCTGAACGCACGCGTATAACGGACGTCCAAGACGTTCGCTTTCTGACTTCACAATCCTCTTAATCCCAATTCACCGTACACATGAAACACATTATAACGCAAAACTTCTCCATCGTCATCAAAAATCGGAAGGATAAATCCGGAAACACGCCAATACTGTACGCATTATCATCCCTGCCGATGAATCTGCATATCCGTTTCCGTCGCCCGGATTCCTCTCCGCTCCACATATCCGGTCAGAATCATTGTCAGCGCTCCGTCACCGGTGACGTTGCAGGCGGTTCCAAAGCTGTCCTGCAGTGCAAAGATTGTCAGCATCAGCGCGGTCCCCATCCCGTCAAACTGCAGCACACCGGTAATCAGGCCCAGAGAGGCCATAACCGTTCCGCCCGGTACGCCCGGCGCGCCCACGGCAAATATACCGAGAAGGATGCAGAACAAAATCATGGTACCCACAGAGGGAATGCTCCCATATAAAATTTTGGATATGGTCATGACAAAAAAGACCTCCGTCAGCACCGAACCGCACAGATGAATATTGGCAAACAGCGGAATACCGAAATCCACCATATCGTCCCGCAGCGCCTTCGCGGATTTTTTGGCACAGCGCAGCGCCACGGCCAGCGTCGCCGCAGAGGACATGGTACCCACCGCCGTCAGGTAGGCCGGACCATAATTGCGAATTACGTCAAAGGGATTTTTCCCCGAGTAGACCGCGCCCACGAAATAAAGCAGCGCCATCCAGATATAGTGTCCCGCCATAACAATCAACACAACCTCGATAAATACGGGAAGCTGGACCGTAATGGTACCCTCATAAGCCAGTGCACAGAATGTGAAGGCTATGTAAACCGGCAAAATGGGAATGACGATCTTTGTCACAATGCTGAGAACGATCTTCTGAAACTCATCGAGCAGCCTGATAAATGCTTCCGCTTTTGTCCATGTCACGGCCAGCCCAAGCATCAGTGACAATACAAGCGCGCTCATTACAGGCATTATCTGCGGTATATCGAGTTGGAATACGACTTCCGGCAGCTCTTTCAGCCCTTCCACATCTGTGACAATCGACAGATGGGGAATCAGCCCATAACCGGCCAGCATGGAAAACAGCGCGGCGCCCAGAGAAGACGCATAGGCAATGGCCACCGCCACACCCAACAGTCTGGTGGCGTTCTGCCCCAGTTTGGTAATCGAAGGCGCGATAAATCCGATAATGATCAGCGGCACGCAGAACAAAATAACCTGATTCAAAACGTACCGGATCGAAACGACGACGAGCATCACCGGCTCGTTTGCCGCCAGTCCGACTACAATTCCCAGAATGACGCCGATCAGCAGCCTGACCGGCAGACTTGTTATTATTTTTTTCATAGTTGTCCTTTCCTGTCTCCGATAATTTTTTTCCGCACTTGATACTGCATTACTGCCGGATCTGCCCCTGTCCTTCAATTACATATTTATAACAGGTCAGTTCAGGCAGGCCCATCGGCCCTCTGGCGTGCAGTTTTTGGGTACTGATGCCGATTTCCGCCCCGAACCCGAATTCGAATCCGTCCGTAAACCGTGTGGAGGCATTGACATAGACACAGGCCGAATCGATCTCCCGGGTAAACTTTTCCGCATTTTCTTTCTTATTGGTCATAATCGCTTCGGAATGATGTGTGCTGTAACGGTTGATATGAGCGATGGCTTCCTCAATCGAATTTACCGTTACCGCAGACAGAATATAGTCGAGATATTCCGTCCCGTAGTCTTCCGCCCCGGCCGTCCCGGCCTGCGGCAAAATCCTGCGCACCGTCTCATCGCCACGGATTTCCACCGGATGTACCTGCGCAAGTCTTTTCTGCAGAGCGGGCAGAAAGGCATCGGCAATCTCTTTGTGAATGACAAGGGATTCACAGGCATTGCATACGCCGATTCGCTGTGTTTTGGCGTTGATTACAATATTGACCGAGTCAGTCACATCCGCTGTCTCATCAATATAGATATGACAGTTTCCCGTTCCGGTCTCAATGATCGGTATGGTGCTGTTTTCCACCGCCGCCCGGATCAATCCTGCGCTCCCCCGGGGAATCAGCACGTCGATATATTCCTTACATTTCATAAAAGCAGCCGTTGTCTCCCGGTCTGTCGCTTCGATCAACTGGATGGCGTCTTCTGGAATACCTGTCTGTCCCAGTGCACGCCGAAGCGAATGCGCAATCGCCATATTGGAATGAATGGCATCGCTCCCGCCCTTCAAGATAACGCCGTTTCCCGCTTTGAAGCAAAGGGCAAAGGCATCCGCCGTCACATTGGGACGGGATTCATAGATAATGCCGATTACCCCAAGCGGTACCGACACTTTTTTCATCCGTAAGCCATTCGGCCGTTCCCACTGATCCAGCACACGCCCCACAGGATCGGGCAGCGCGGCAACCTGCCTGAGCCCTTCTGCCATAGCGTCAATCCGCCCTTTGTCCAGCCGCAGGCGGTCCAGCAGTCCCATGTGCATGCCGTTTTCCCGGCCCATAGCCATATCCTTTTCATTGGCGGCAAGAATCTGCGCCGCGTCTTTTTGCAGCCCCTCCGCCGCCTGCAAAAGCGCCTGATTTTTTTCGGTTTCCGTCAGGGTCTGCAGCACATATTTCGCCGCCACCGCCCGTCTGCCCATTTCGTCCAAAGCAATCATTTCCAATCCCTCCCGGATTATTTTATACAGGAATCATACCATATCGTACCGCGCTGATCAACACGCCCGCCTGCTCTCATACGATTCCGTTTTCCGTCATAATAATGTCCGGGCGTATATCGTGCGGCTCGGAAGGAATCGTCTCTTTCACCTGCAGGGCAAACGCCGCCGCCATGGTGACGATCGCACCGGCGCGCTGCAGATACCGGTCATAATAGCCGCCGCCATAGCCGATTCGGCGTCGCTGTCTGTCAAAGACCGCCCCCGGCATTATCATCAAGGCATTTTGCTTTTGCGCATCGGGAACATACAGGCATTCCTGCCGATGCGGCGGTTCCGGTATACCGCGAAACCCGCTCTGCAGCTCCGACAGGGCGAAAATGCGGTAAAAATCCATTTCCGGCCCCGATACCAGCGGACAGTACGCCTTTTTTCCTCTGGCAAGGCATTGTTCGATCAGATAAACGGTCTCCGCCTCTTTTTGATAGTTTACGTAACACAGGATGTGCTCCGCCGCCGTCAGCGCCGGATGCATCAAAATACGTTCTGCAATCCGGCGGCTCTTATCCGCCCAAACCCGTTCGGGCATCTGATTCCGGGCAGCCAGCGTTTCCCGGCGGATTTTCTGTTTCAGCAGCTTCACCGACTGCATATTTTCCTGTTGCATTCCGTTTTCGTTCTCCTTTTACTGGTTATAATCCGCAATAAAATCAACCAGATCAAACTTATCGTTCCGGTCTGCACAGAACAGAGTGCCCAGATTTCTGCCGTCCATAATGCGGTGAATGATCCGAATGTCCGCACTGTTGGCAATTATCATATCCGCCCCCATGCTTGTGGCAATTTTGGCCGCGATGAGTTTCGTATTCATGCCGCCGGTTCCGACGCTGCTTCCGGTGCTTCCCTTGCCCATCCGCATCAGCTTCTCATCGATATGCTCGACCGTCTCAATAAACGCCGCGTCTTTATTTTTGTGCGGATCATCGGTGTAAAGCCCGTCAATATCCGACAGCAGAATCAGCAAATCAGCGCCGATCAGCGCCGCTACCACGGCCGAAAGGGTATCGTTGTCACCAATCTCGATTTCATAAGTGGCGATGGTATCGTTTTCATTGACAATCGGAATAACGCCCATCTTCAGAAGTTCCGAAAAAGTATTATGGGCGTTATAGCGGTTCAGATTGTCAACAATGGTATTTTTCGTCATCAGAATCTGCGCCGTCACCTGATTA
>CATLGN010000034.1 GCA_949935685.1 uncultured Lachnospiraceae bacterium
CTTACGTGGAAGACCTCAAAGGACATGACAGGCGGTATGCGATTGCGCCCGACAAGATCCGGGAGGAGATCGGATGGGAACCGGAGACAATGTTCCGGGAGGGCATCCGCCGGACGATCGCATGGTATTTTGCGCACGAAGACTGGATGAAAAATGTGACGAGCGGTGAATATCAGAAGTATTACGACGATATGTATCATGTAAAATAAAGTTCGCACGGAGAAGGGTTATTTTCATAAGCCTTCTTTCTGTGCGTCAGGAGGAAACGATATGAAAGGCATTATTCTCGCCGGCGGTTCGGGAACCCGGCTGTATCCTTTGACAAAGGCGGTTTCCAAACAGATTTTGCCGGTATACGATAAACCGATGATCTATTATCCGCTTTCCACGCTGATGCTGGCGGGCATCCGGGAAATTTTGATTATTTCCACGCCGAGAGACATTACGGTATTTGAAGAACTGTTTGGCAGCGGGGAGCAGCTTGGGCTGCGGATTGCCTATGCGGTGCAGGAATATCCGAGAGGGCTGGCAGACGCCTTTTTGATCGGGGCGGATTTTATCGGCACGGACAGTGTGGCGCTCGTGCTGGGCGATAATATTTTCTATGGCCAGAGTTTTTCGCGGGTGCTGAAAGCGGCGGCGGAGCGGGAAAAGGGAGCCACCATTTTCGGCTATTATGTGCGCGATCCCAGAGAATACGGCGTCGTGGAGTTCGACGAAAACGGCAGGGCGCTTTCCATCGAGGAAAAACCGGAGAAGCCAAAGAGCAATTATGCGGTGCCGGGTCTGTATTTTTACGATAATAACGTGGTGGAGATTGCCAGAAATGTAAAGCCCTCCGCCCGCGGCGAGATCGAGATTACGAGTATCAATAATGAATATCTGCGGCGCGGCACGCTGCATGTGGAAACGCTTGGCCGGGGGTTTGCATGGCTGGATACGGGCAACCATGATTCCCTGCTGGATGCGGCGGATTATGTGGCGGCGGTGCAGAAGCGGCAGGGGTTATATGTGTCCTGCATTGAGGAAATCGCCTATAAGCGGCATTTTATTACACGCGAGCAGCTTCTGGCGCTGGCGGAGCCGCTGATGAAGACCAATTACGGGAAATATCTGGTAGAGGTTGCCAATGGACTCTAAGCTGAAACGGATTACGGTTGTCTGCGCGACGCTGATGGTTCTTCTGATCGGCGTGACGGCCGCGGGGATCGGTATTCTGCAAAAGCAGGGCGGCGCCACAGAGAGTATGGCCGGGAAGAAAACGCAGACCGGGGCGGCCCCCTCGGACCCGGCTGACGTGGATTATTCCGCGTTTCTGGGCGACGAGACTTTTTTTGACAGAGATAAATCAGACTACGAGAAACTGTTGGAAAGTACCGGCAGGAAGCTCAGCCTGTTTGCCACGTCGGTGGAGCGGGATCTGCGGGTGCAGGTGCTGAATGAGATGGGCGAACTCGTGACGGGCAGAGAATTGTATATTACGCTGAACGGAGAGGAGTATAAAGATCTGGATCAGGACGGCGTTATCTACGTCGGCGATCTGTCGCCGGGCGAATACGAGGTGGCGCTGAAAGAGATGGACGATTATAAGGTGCCTTCCAGTCCGGTCTCTATCCATGTCAGGGAAAATGTGGAATTTGTGCCGATCGACGATATTTCCCTGTTGATCAAAACGGAAGACGAGATCGATGCGGAGAAAGAAGACTCGGAAGAAGGCGGCGCGGCGAAGGACGCGGATAAGACGGAGCTGACGGGCATTCAGCAGACGGAAGGAAACCGCAGCTTTGGCATTGACGTTTCCAAATGGAACAAAGACATTGACTGGGCGAAGGCGAAAGCCGCCGGCGTGGAATTTGCCATTATCCGCTGCGGTTATCGCGGTTCCGTGACCGGCGCGCTTGTGGAAGACCCGTATTTTCTGCGGAATATACAGGGAGCGAAGGCGGCCGGCGTCAAGGTGGGGCTGTATTTCTTTACACAGGCCACGAATGCGGTGGAGGCCGTGGAAGAAGCCAGCATGGTGCTGTGTCTGAACGGCGGACTGCCGCTTGACTATCCGATCTTTATCGATACGGAGGGAGCCGGCGGAAACGGCCGCGCGGACGGGCTGGATGTGGCGACCCGGACAGAGGTGTGCCGGGCATTCTGCGAGACAATCGAGAGCGCGGGGTATCGTGCGGGCATTTACGCTTCCAGAAACTGGTACTATAATAATCTGGATATGACCCGTCTGGATTCTCACGTGATCTGGCTGGCGGAATATCGGGAATATCCCAAATACGAAGGAAAATACCAGATGTGGCAGTACACTTCCGGCGGTTCCATCGACGGAATCGAAGGCCGGGTGGATTTTAATATCAGCTTTTTGGGAGAATAATGTAAGGAGCGAGGAAATATGGGAAAGATTACGGTGGAGACGTGTGAAATCGAAGGGCTTAAGATTATAACCCCGGCGGTACATGGCGATGAGCGGGGGTATTTTATGGAGACGTATAACTATCGGGATTTTCAGGAGGCGGGCATTCCCCATACCTTTGTACAGGATAACCAGTCCGCTTCTAAAAAAGGCGTTCTGCGGGGACTGCATTTTCAGATCCATTATCCGCAGGATAAGCTGGTGCGCGTGGTCAGCGGAGAGGTGTTTGACGTGGCGGTTGATCTGCGGGAAGGTTCGGAGACGTATGGCCGGTGGTTTGGCGTGCGGCTTTCCGCGGAAAATAAGAAACAGTTTTTCATTCCCAAACATTTCGCACACGGTTTTCTCGTGCTCTCGGATTACGCGGAATTTGCCTATAAATGCACGGACTTTTACCATCCCAACGACGAGGGCGGCCTTCTGTGGAATGATCCGGACATCGGCGTCGACTGGCCCCTGTGGGATGGCGCGGAGCTGATTATTTCCGACAAAGATAAAGTATGGCAGGGCATTCGGGCATACACCGAGGGGAAACGGAACGGATAACAGAGGCCGTTTCGGGAGGAAGAGATGAAAAAACGGAAGCTGACAAAAAAAGGAAATATCACCATTGTTTCCGTGATTGCGATGCTGTTTCTGGCCGTGATTGTACTGCATGAGAACCAGTTTGCCAATCCGCATCAGGAACTGGTTAAAAAATGCATCGCTGTGACGATCATTCTCGTCAGCCTGTTCTTGTATGCCGTTTTGTACGATAAGATCATTGTACTGCCCGCGGAGCTGTACCAGAACCGGCGGCTGATCTGGAAGCTGGCGAAAAATGATTTCAAGACACGGTTTGCGGGTTCCTATCTGGGTATTGTCTGGGCGTTTGTGCAGCCGGTCGTTACGATCCTCGTATATTGGATTGTATTTGAAAAAGGGCTCAACGCCAAGGCCGAGATGCTGGCCGACGGTACCGAAGCGCCGTATGTGCTCTGGCTGACGGCGGGCATTGTACCGTGGTTCTATTTTTCGGAAGCGCTCAGCAACGGGACGACCGCCCTGCTGGAATACAACTATCTGGTGAAAAAGGTGGTATTTAAAATCAGCATTTTGCCGATAATCAAAATTATTGCCGCCACCTTTATTCATGGTTTTTTTGTGCTGTTTATGCTGCTGCTCTACATGGCGCACGGATATTTTCCCGACGCTCATACGCTACAGCTTTTCTATTACAGCTTCTGTCTGTTCATTTTTGTGCTTGGTATCTCGTATACGACCTGTGCGATTGTCATTTTTTTCCGTGACCTGACACAGATTATTGCCATTGTGCTGCAGGTGGGAATGTGGGCCACCCCGATACTCTGGCAGCTCAGCCGCGTACCGGAGCGGTATCAGATATTGTTTAAACTCAACCCCATGTTTTATATTGTAAACGGCTACCGCAGCGCCATGCTGGAGAAGACATGGTTTTGGGAAGATTTTTATTCCACAATGTTTTTCTGGATTATTACAGCCGTTATCTTCGGAATCGGTACACTGATCTTTAAGAGATTGAAGGTTCACTTCGCCGATGTGCTTTGAGCGAATCGGAATCGGACAGGGGAACACATGAACGAGAATACAGCCATTCAGGTCAGAGATCTGAATAAGATTTATAAATTATATGACAAGCCGATGGACAGACTGAAGGAAGCGCTTGGACTGTCGCGCGGGAAGCGGTATAAGGAGCATTATGCCCTGCGGGGCGTCAGCATGGATGTGCGCCAGGGAGAGACGGTGGGGATTATCGGGACGAACGGTTCCGGGAAATCGACGATTCTGAAGATTATCACCGGCGTGTTGAATCCGACGTCCGGCTCGGTCACGGTAAACGGAAGGATTTCCGCGCTTCTGGAACTGGGCGCGGGGTTCAATATGGAGTATAACGGGATCGAAAATATTTATCTGAACGGCACGATGACAGGCTTTTCCAAAGAGGAAATCAGCGCCAAACTGGATGATATACTGGAGTTTGCGGATATTGGCGATTATGTGTATCAGCCGGTAAAGACGTATTCCAGCGGGATGTTTGTGCGTCTGGCCTTTGCGCTGGCGATTAATATTGACCCCGAAATCCTGATTGTGGACGAGGCGCTTTCGGTGGGGGATGTGTTTTTCCAGGCAAAGTGCTACCATAAATTTGAAGAATTTAAAAAGATGGGGAAGACGATTCTCTTTGTCAGCCATGATCTGAGCAGTGTGAGCAAGTACTGTGACCGGGTTGTGCTGCTCAACCGGGGCGAACGGATGGCGGAGGGATCGCCCAAAGAAATGATCGATCTCTATAAACAGGTGCTTGTGGGACAGTATGCCGTGCATGACGAGCCGGAGAGCGGTTCCAATCTGCTGGACGACGAACAGCTCAACCGTGCGGCGCGCCGGGCCGGCAGTACATCCGCGGGAAAAAGCGCAGCCGCGCCGGCAGACGAGGTGACTGCCGGGGGAGAACATGCGCCGCAGACGGAGGACGGCGGCGGAAACCGCGCCGGGACAGTGGAATACGGGACGAAACAGGCGTTGATTACGGAGCATTACATTACGGATGACGCGGGGATGCGCACCAATGCGGTGCTCAAAGGCAGCAGTTTTTCCGTGCATATGAAGGTGGAATTTTATGCGGATCTGCCGTCGCCGATTTTTGCCTGTTCGATTAAAAACGCACTTGGCGTCGAGATCACGGGAACCAATACGATGGTGGAGAAGACATTTCTCGAGCCGGTCAGCGCCGGCATGGTAAAAGAAGCGGTATTTACGCAGAAGATGAGTTTACAGGGGGGAGAGTATCTGATCTCACTGGGACTGACCGGGTATGAGGGAGATACGTTTGTCGTATATCACAGATTGTATGACGTGATGAATATTACGGTTATTTCGGATAAAAATACGGTGGGGTATTATGATATGGGCTCGGATGTAAGGGTAAAGGATGTGTGAGCGGATGGAAAAGATTGGAAAGATCGTAATAGACGATACGAAGTACCCGGGACAGGACATGTACTGTGACGGCGCGGTGGAGGACGAGATACTGGAGATCGTCAAAACGCTGGAACCCTGCGACTATGGCATGATGATTGAAAAGGAGAAAAGCTGGCCGGTTTTATACCATCTTTCGTCCCTGCGGGAAAATATTGTAAGCTGGATTCCGCTCAAAAAGACGGACCGGGTGCTGGAGGTGGGCTCCGGCTGCGGTGCGATTACCGGCGCGCTTGCCGCAAAGGCCGGCAGTGTTACCTGCGTCGAGCTTTCCAGAAAACGAAGCCTGATCAATGCATATCGTCATGCGGATTGTGATAATGTAACCATAAAATTGGGCAATTTTCAGGATATAGAACCGCTGCTTGCCTGTGATTATGATTACATTTTTTTGATTGGCGTATTTGAATATGCGCAGAGCTATATCGGCGGAGAGGATCCCTTTGCCACGTTTATGAATATTATGCAAAAGCATCTCTCCCCGGACGGCCGTCTGGTCATTGCCATCGAAAACCGGCTGGGACTGAAATACTGGGCCGGCTGCAAGGAAGATCATCTGGGCACCTATTTTGACGGAATCGAAGGGTATCCCAATGGCGGCGGCGTGCGCACGTTTACCAGGGCGGCGCTGGAAGAAATCTGTCGGAAAAACGGAATCACGGCTTATTCTTTTTATTATCCGTACCCGGATTATAAGTTTATGACCTGTCTGTATTCGGATGCGCGCCTGCCAAAGGTAGGAGAACTGTCTGACAATATGCGCAATTTTGACAGGGACCGCCTGCGATTGTTTGATGAGAAGCATGTGTTTGACGGACTGATCCGGGAAGGGCTGTTTCCGTGGTTCTCCAATTCTTATCTGTTGGTGACGGGGAAGGAGCTGCCGGTTATCTACAGCCGCTTTTCCAATGACAGAGCGCCGGAATATGCCATTCGGACAGAGATTCGCCGTGAAGCGGCAGGAGAGGCCCTTACGGTGCGGAAGGTCCCTGCGACGCAGGCGGCCGTACCGCACGTCCGGCAGCTTCTGGAAAAGGGACGCAAGCTGGAAGCGGCCTATGGCGGCAGCGGACTTTTGATCAACCGGTGTGCGCTGGAGGGAGACGAGGCGGTTTTTGAGTATTTGTCGGGCAGGACATTGGAAGAACTTCTGGATGAATGTCTGGAAGGGGACGATATGGCCGGGTTTGAAGCGCTTTTTACCGCTTACTGCGATATGGTACGGTATCCGAAAGAGGCTGCGGTTTATAACTATGATTTGATTTTTTCCAATATTATTATAACGGAGGCGGGCTGGAATCTGATCGATTATGAGTGGGTATTCGACGGCAGCATTCCGCCGGAGTATATGATTACGCGCGCACTGCAGTGCTATAGCTTTGGCTCGGAGAAACGGACACAGATCTGCCGGAAACTATTACAGAAAAAGTTCGGATACGGGGACTGGGAAATCGGCGAGATCGCCTGGAAAGAGAAGGAGTTTCAGAAGTTTTCGACCGGAAAGCGGATGTCCATGGCAGAGATACGGGATGCCATCGACTGGCCGATTGTGCCCGTGCTGACATTGAATCACAGGTATCTGGATGAACGCAGCCGAAACTGCATTCAGATTTACGAAGACCACGGCTCGGGTTTTATGGAGTCACAGTCGTATATTTTGCATGCGGGTTATCAGGAGCGGGAACTGCTGACGGTGGAAATCGAGGGCAAACCGGGTGTCCATGCCATTCGTCTGGACCCGGCGCGGGATTTTTGCATTGTGCGCATCCCGGTGTTCCGGGCGGGGATGCAGACCGTTTCCCTGCGGGATAAGGGAATCGTGGTCAACGGGACGTTCCTGGCCGACGATATGATTTTATTTGCAACGGACGATCCGGGCATCACGATTATGCATCCGGGCCGAAATCTGCATATTGAGCTGGAAGTGAGCCGGATTTCCAGACAGGTGGCGGAGTGCATGGAGTATGACCTGACAGAGCGGAAACAGACATGGTTTAAGGGTTTGAAATGGTTTTCAAAATAAAGGAACAAATTCGGAAACAATTAAATAACATTTGTTATCAGAAATATGTACGGGAAACGGAGCGGCAGAGCGACGCCTATCGCCAGTGGTATCTGCTGCATGAGGACTGGCGGGAGAAAAAGCTGCCGGAGCCGGATGCGGCGTTTGTGATTTTTGCAGACCGGGACGGCGTGGTGGAGGAGCGGGCGTCGGCCGTGACGACAGCCTTTTTTCAGGCGCATCCGTGGGTGATGATTGCCTATGGGGACGAAGACTGTCTGGATGCGGACGGGCGGCGCTGTGATCCCTGGTTCAAGCCGGACTGGTCGCCGGATACGCTGGATTCCTTTCAGTATTTCGGGCATTTTTTTGCGGTGCGCAAAAGTCTGCTGGCCGATTTGCCGCCTGAGGAATGGGAACCGTGCCTGACGGACTGCAGCAGCCCGGCCTGTCATAAACTGCTTCTGAAGCTGACCCGGAAGGTGACGGATGCACAGTGGATTGGCGCCGCCGATGAGCGCAAGGCTATTGCGCCGATGGGGACGGTTCTGATTCATATGAAAGAACAAAAAGAAGACGTCAGCGCACAGATGTGGTGTGTTCCCGATGGGGAGGCGGCGGGCACGGTGGGGACGGATACGGTGTCGGCGGTGATTCCTTCGAAGGATAACCCGGACGTGCTGGAAGTCTGTCTGAAAAGCCTGCGGGAGAAAACCGTGTGGAAGTCGGACGGGCTGTCAGTCAGTTTGGAGATTTTTGTCGTGGACAATGGCAGCGGCCCGGAGAACCGGGCGCGGCTGGAAAAAATGGCGCGGCAGTATGACTTTCATTACCTGTATGAGCCGATGCCGTTTAACTTTTCGCGGATGTGTAATCTGGGTGCGGCACAGACGGAGGGGCGTTTCCTGCTCTTTTTAAACGATGATATGGAGATTATCGACGGGATGTGGCTGCTGCGCCTTCTGGAAAAGGCGCGTCTTCCGCATGCGGGAGCGGTGGGGGCGAAGCTTCTCTATCCAAACAGCGATTTGATTCAGCATGTGGGCATCACCAATATCCAGGCGGGTCCGGCACATAAATTATTAAAGCTTTCGGACGAAAATTCTTATTATCATGGCCAGAACCGGCATATTTATGATATGATAGGAGTGACGGCTGCCTGCCTGATTCTGGAAAAACGCAAATTCGAGGAGGCCGGGCGGCTGTACGAGGAAATGGCCGTTGCCTATAACGATGTGGATCTGTGTTTTTCTCTGCATGAGCGGGGATACTATAATATTCTGCGCAACGACGTAGCACTGTATCACCATGAATCGCTGAGCCGGGGCGACGATAACCGTTCCGACGAAAAATGGATTCGGCTGCTGCAGGAAAAGGATACGTTGTATCGGCGGCATCCCGGTCTGAAAAGTTATGATCCGTTTTACAGCAGAAATCTGGCGGGACATGCCAATGACTACCATGCCAATTTTATGTATGAATTTGAACGGCATGACCATTATACAAAGGTGAGACGGTGGAAGGGGCAGGAGCCTGTAAAATGGGAAAACGGCTGCCTGACGGTCAATGTGGAGCATGGCCGTCTGGAGAAAAAGCTGGAGCTGTCTTACCGGGATGATGTGTACTGGATCGAAGGATGGTCGTATGTGTTGGGGATGGACAATTGCCGGTACCGGCGTACGCTTCTGCTGCACGGGAGCCGCGGCGCAATCTATGAGGTACAGGTATTGACACGTTACCGCGAGGATGTGGCGGCGGTGCTGCCGGGAGAGGTTAATGTGGAGCTGGCCGGTTTCGTATGCCGGATCCCTTCCTGGGCGCTGCCGGAAGATACGTATACCATATCGATGCTGGCACGGGACATGTGTTCGTGCCAGAAGTTGTATCGGAAAACGGAAAAAAGTTTTACAATCGGGAGAAGCCATGAGCAGTAACAGGCAGGAAGCACGGGCGGAAGCGGGAGCGGAGCAGGAATATTACCGTCTGGCTTATGAAAAGGAAAAAGAAAAAAATACCGATCTGGCGGCGAAACTGGCGGAGGCCATTGCCCGCGCGGACGATTTGGATTTTAAGCTGAAACGGATTAAAAACAATCCGCTGTGGAAGGCGTCAAAGCCGCTGCGGAGCGTAATGCACTGGATGATCCGCATGAAAGACCGGATTGTGCGTCTGGGAACGCCGCGGGGAATCGCCAGAAAGATCAAGAGCAAGCTGATCGAGCGCAGGGCCATGCGGATGCACGGGCGCGCCAGCTTTCCCGACCGGGATGCGCGCCGCGCGATGGAAGAGACGGTATTCGACCGGGATATTACGTTCAGTATCCTTGTGCCTCTGTACAATACGCCGGTGAAATTTCTGACAGAAATGATCGATTCCGTCAAAGCGCAGACATACGGAAAATGGGAGCTTTGTCTGGCGGACGGCTCCGATGCGCAGCACGCGTATGTGGGGGAACGGTGCCGGGAATACGCCGCTGCGGACAGCCGGATTCTCTATCGGAAGCTGGAGCGGAACGAAGGCATTTCCGGCAATACAAACGAGTGCTATCGGATGGCTTCGGGACAATATATCGCCTTGTTTGACCATGATGATATTCTGCATCCGGCCGTGCTGTTTGAATATATGAAAGTGATCTGCGAACAGGACGCGGATTATATTTACTGTGACGAGGCGACGTTTAAAGGCGGTAGCATTGAC
>CATLGN010000035.1 GCA_949935685.1 uncultured Lachnospiraceae bacterium
GTTCATGTGAATGTGCAGGGCAACCCGGAGTTTATGCAGCTTTCCGGTAATATCAATAAAATGGTGGAGAGTATCCGCCGGAACATGCAGGAAAATGCAAAACTGTTAGAGCAGCAGAAAGAGGATGTGGAGAATAACCGGATTTTGTTCCGCAATGTCAAAAACGCCTGCACCGACTTAAATCGTGTGTCGGGAGAGACGCTGGGAAGTGCGGATGATATTTATAACGGAACCGGGCAACAGGAAAAGGCCGTTGCAGATCTGAAACAGATTATGGAGCAGTTGACACAGGAATTGAACGACAGCGTGGCGGTTTCGGTCAATGTCGCCGAAGAGACAAAAGATACGACGGAGAAGATCCTGCAGACAGAATCGCAGATGGAACTGTTGAAAGATTCCATGCAGAAGATCAGCGATATGTCAAGAGAGATCGGAAAGATCATTGACGAGATCAAATCCATTGCACAGCAGACGAATATGCTTTCTCTGAACGCTTCCATTGAGGCGGCGAGAGCAGGCGAAATGGGCAAAGGGTTTGCCGTTGTGGCGGCGCAGGTCGGTGAACTTGCGGCACGGAGCGGACAGGCGGCGAAGGAGACGAATGAACTGATTACCAATTCCATCAATGCGGTGGAAGACGGTAAGCGCATTACGGACGAGACGGCGGAAGCATTTGGCGTTGTCGTAAAAAATATGGAACGGGCGAGCAGCGACGTGGAAAAGATTACCGGCATGGTAAGGGGAAATGTCGGGATTGTCAGCAGCGCAGTCGGTCAGATCGGCCGGATTTCGGACGTTGTCGAGCGGAATGTGGAAATTTCCCACGATACGAAGCAGGCGTCTTCCAATATGGCGGAGATCACCGGGAAACTTCTGGAGATTGTGGAGTGAGCGGACGCGGGCGATTCCGGTAACGGATAAAATGCAAAGGGTACATGCGACGGGAAATCCGGGGCGCATGTACCTTTTTTTGCACCCGAAGACGGCTCACGACAAACGGATGAATGAATAAGCTGTGAACATAGCTGTCGGAAGGACAGAAGCGGAAAAACTCTGACAGGATCATGGCTTTCTGCAGATACGTATCGCCGGGGCGATGCACCGGGCTGCGGGCATAAGCGGTTCTAAGCGTTGCGGCGGCGGATACCGACAGGTGTGCAATCGGCCTCTATGCGCCATCCGGGCGCAGATCGGCCTTTTCCGGGCATCCCTGCCCGGAAATTGCGAGCTGTGACGCATCGCCAAGAACCGCTAATACCCTCCGCAAGGTGCATCGCCCCGGCGATACGTATCTGCAGAAAGCAGATTACATGGCAGGTCTTTTTCCGCCTCTGTCCGGCTCAGTTTATGAAATATTCACAGCTTATTCATTTATGCGTTTGTCATGGAGGCGGCCCGGTTGAATTTGATTTTTATGCGGCATAATGTTATAATAACAAAATCGACAGGCGATTATAATATTTTTGATATAGGAGAGCGACAATGAGTTTACGTGTTTATAATACGATCACGAACGGAAAAGAGGAATTTCAAAGCATTACGCCGGAACGTGTCGGGATGTATGTGTGCGGGCCGACGGTGTATGGGATGCCGCATGTCGGGCATGCCAAAAGTTATATCTGCTTCGATATTGTGCGGCGGTATCTGGAGTTTTCCGGCTACAGGGTGAAATATGTGCAGAATATTACGGACATCGGCCATCTGGTTGGGGATGCCGACGACGGTGACGATAAGATTCAGAAACAGGCACAGATCGAAAAACTGGATCCGGTGGAGATTGCATATCGCTATGAATGCGAATATTTTACCGCCATGGACCGGTTAAACATTCTCCGGCCGTCGATCAGTTGTCGGGCGACGGGACATATCATAGAAATCCAGAAGATGATTCAGGAGATTCTGGATAAAGGATACGCTTATGTCACCGATCAGGGGAATGTATATTTTGACGTGTATCGCTATCCGAACTACGGAAAACTGTCCGGGCGGACGCTGGATCAGACGGTCAGCGGCGAACGTATTCTGATTGCGGATGACAAACGCCATTCGGAAGACTTTGCACTGTGGAAGAACGCCGATGCGACACATATCATGCGGTGGCCTTCGCCATGGGGAGACGGTTATCCGGGATGGCATATTGAATGTTCCGTTATGTCCAGAAAATATCTGGGCGATACATTTGACATCCACGGCGGCGGAATGGACAATATTTTCCCGCATCATGAGTGTGAGTGCGCACAGTCCGAAGTGGCAAACGGAAAGCCGTTTGTGCGTTATTTCCTGCATAATAATCTGGTGACGGTAAACGGGAAAAAGATGGGCAAATCGCTTGGAAACTTTACGACGCTGGACGATCTGTTTGAACAGGTTTCCCCCATTGCGGTGCGGTTTTATGTTTTGCTCACGCACTACAGGAGGCCGACCGATTTTGTGCTGGAACAGATTCGGAAAAACGAAGAGATCTACCAGCGTATCAGCGGGCTGGCCGACGAGGCGAGGCAGATGGAGCCAGAATGCGGCGACCACAAAATACAGGGCGAGGAGATGAGCGGCGTACTGACAGATTTCCTGGCGGCCATGGATGACGACTTTAATACGGCGCTTGCTATCAGTCATATTTATAAGGCGGAAAAGGTATTGCGGAAAGCGATGAAAGACGACGACAGAGAAACCGTAAGGGATTGCGTTTCGTTTTTTGACCGCTATGTAGACCCTGTTCTGGGTCTTCCGTTCCATGCGGCAGAAAAAAAAGCGGAGAATACGGAGCGCACAGACGCGTTGATTGGGCTGATTCTGGAGACCAGGGCGAAATGCAAGGCCGAAAAGAATTATGCCATGGCGGATGAGCTGCGCATGAAGCTGCAGGAGATCGGCATTCAGCTGCAGGATACCCGTGAAGGGACGAAATATACGATTGCGCAATGATGTGCTTGACTTTTATCCGCAGAGAGCATATAATGACCAAAACTGTGAAGGTGTGTAAGTAATCGGCGTCAGCGGTTTTCAGAGAGGCATATGTATGCTGTGAGTATGCCAGCCGCCCGCAGATGAATTTCAGCGCCGGAGTTTTCCGCGAAAACCGAAATTTTCGGAGTAAGTGGATGTAGTTGCTGCATGAAAGCAAAAAGAGTGCGGATCGTTAATTTTCCGATCCGAATATGGGTGGTACCGCGGAATCATTCGTCCCATAGCATAATCAAGTTTATGCTATGGGACTTTCTTTTTTGAAACAAATCAAAACAGTAAGGAAAGCAGGGAAACGATATGCAGGAAAACAATGGAGTATCAGGGAATCTTCCGGCGCTTCGGGAAACGATCGAAAAAGAACTGGGAGCATTGCAGAGCGTAAAAGAACTCTATGAGTTCAAAAATGTGTATCTGGAAGGGAAAAAAAGCAAGATCAGCGAGTTGATGAAGGAGATGCGCAATCTTGCGCCGCAGGAGCGCGCAGATTATGGGAAGGCTGTCAACGCACTGAAGGAATGGGCGCTGGAACGGTTCGCCGCGATGGAAAAGAAACTGCGGGAACAGGAACTTCGGCAGCGGTATGAGCGTGAGAAGATCGATATTTCGATTCCGGCGCAGCCGATACAGACCGGAAACCTCCATCCGGTTACGCTGGTCAGAAATCAGATGATCGATATTTTCACAGGCATGGGATTTGAAATCTACGAGGGCAGCGAAATTGAAACGGATTACTATAACTTTACCGCGCTCAATACGCCGCAGGATCATCCGGCACGCGATATGCAGGATACGTTTTATGTTTCACCGGAATTTTTGCTGCGGACGCAGACATCGGCGGGGCAGATTCATGTGATGGAAAAAAAGCAGCCGCCGATCAAGATTCTGTCGCCGGGCAAGGTGTTCCGCTCGGATGACGACGCGACGCATTCGCCGATGTTCAGCCAGATGGAAGGTCTTGTCGTAGACCGCGGGATTACGTTAAGCGATCTGAAAGGCATGCTGGATATACTGGTGCAGAAGGTATACGGCGAGGGGACGGTAACACGGCTGCGGCCGTCATATTTTCCGTTTACGGAGCCGTCTGTGGAAGTGGACTGCAGTTGTTTTGCCTGCGGCGGAAAGGGGTGCAGCCTTTGCAAAGGAACGGGATGGATTGAGGTTCTCGGCGCGGGGGTTGTCAATAAGCGGGTATTGGAAAACTGTGGAATCGATTCGGAAGAATACAGCGGATTTGCCTTCGGCATCGGCCTGGAGCGCACGGCCATGCTGAAATACGGAATCAATAATATCAAACTGCTGTTCCAGTCGGATCTGCGGGTATTGCGGCAGTTGAACAGATAATCATTGGATGACGGAGGTTTATTATGATAGTACCATTGAGTTGGCTGAAAGATTATGTGGAGATAGACGTCACACCGGACGAACTGGAGAAGAAACTGTTTGACGCCGGCTTTGAGGTGGAGGAGAAATACGAACTTGGCAGGGATGTCAGCGGCATTGTGGCCGGATATGTCGAGACGTGTGAGGCGATCCCGGATACGCATCTGCATGTCTGCCAGGTAAATGCCGGGGCGCACGGAACGATGCAGGTATGCTGCGGCGCCGACAATGTAAAGGCGGGCGGCACATTTCCGCTGGCGCTTGTGGGCGCGACGGTCTATGCGACGGCAAAGGACCACAAGACGGTGGAAGGCGTTATGACGATCAAAAAGGGAAAACTGCGCGGTTATGAATCGTGCGGCATGCTCTGCTCTGGCGTGGAACTGGGGTTGACGGAAGATCTGTATCCGGGCGCGGGATATAACGGTCTGCTCGTGCTTCCGGAAAACGCGGAGCCGGGCATGGATGTAAAACCGATGCTCGGACTGGACGACTGGATTTTTGATATTGCGCTGACTGCGAACCGGCCGGACTGCCAGAGTATGCTGGGCATTGCCCGGGAAGTTGCGGCGCTGCTCAATAAAGAACTGAAGATGCCGGCGACGGATTATACGGAGACGGAAGTGGAAAAGGAAGGATTTTCCGTGTCTGTCGATGCGCCCGACCTCTGTCCGCGCTATATCGGACATTATATATATGATGTGACAATCGCGCCGTCACCGGCATGGATGCGCCGCCGTCTGGCGCTCGTCGGGATGGCTGCCATTTCCAATGTGGTCGATGTAACAAATTATGTGTTAAAAGAAATCGGCCAGCCGATGCATGCCTTTGACTGCTCTTATCTCGAAGGAAACCGGATTCAGGTCAGAAGGGCGGCGCAGGGAGAGCGGATCGTAACGCTGGACGGACAGGAATATGAGATGTCATCTGCCAATCTGGTAATTTGCGATGCGGTAAAGCCGGTTGCACTGGCCGGCGTCATGGGCGGTCTGAATTCCGAAATCCGTGATACGACGCAGGCCGTTATCTTTGAATCCGCGAAGTTTGCACGGGATAACGTCAGAAGAACGGCGCGCAGCCTGGGAAAGAGCACCGACGCCAGCGCGCGGTATGAGAAAGGCGTGGATGAATATTCCGTTGTGCTTGGCATGAAACGGGCGCTGCACCTGATCGAAGCGCTTGGATGCGGTAAGATTTCCCGCACACATGCGGACGTCAATACGGGTAATTCCACAGAACCGGTGCCGATGAAAGTGAGCATCAGCAAAATCAACGGCGTGCTCGGTATCACGGTTCCCGATGACGACATCTATGACATCATGAAAAGACTGCAGTTCCATCCGGTGATCGACGGGGATGAGCTGTCGCTTGAAGTGCCCGCTTACCGGGAAGACATGCTCCCGGACGGGGATGACGATGTGGAACGGTACCCGGATGTGGCGGAGGAGATTATCCGCTTATATGGCTATGATCATATTACGTCGACCTTTATGCCGACCGCACAGGTGACAACGGGCGGCTATACGGTACGGCAGAGGGGAGAACTGGCGTTGAAAGAAACCCTCTGCGCAATGGGGATTTATGAATGCATGCATTATTCCTTCTTTTCGCCGTCCGATCTCGATTTGCTGAAACTGCCGGCGGATGCAGCGGAGCGCGACGCCATTCGCCTGTTGAACCCGATCAATCAGGATCTGTCGCTGATGCGGACGACACTGGCGCCGTCGATGCTGAACGCCATATCCCGCAATGAAAAACAGGGAATCCTGGAGGGCAGACTGTTTGAGGTGGCCAAAGTATTTATTCCCGGGTCATTGCCGCTGACGGCATATCCGCAGGAGCGGGATACGCTCTGCGTGGGGATTTTCGGAGCGGATGAGACATTTTATACGATGAAATCGATTGCCGGGACGATTGCCGACAGTATGGACATAACGTTTTCCTATACGGCGGCGGAAAAGACGTTTCTGCATCCCTGGCAGACGGTAGCGGTATCCTGCGAGGGAATCGAACTCGGTTATTTCGGCAAAGTGGCGTATGATATTCAGGAGGAACTGAATATGCGCACTTCCGCATTCCTGATGGAACTCGATCTGTCGAAGCTGGCGCAGTGGTATGGAAGGAAGAAAGCGTTTACGCCATTGCCCAGATACCCGGAGGAAAAGCGGGATCTGGCGTTTGTGATGGATAAAGAAATTACATTCGGACAGGTGGAAGCCTGCATCCGCAGAGCCAATAAGTATGTGAAGGAGATTGTGCTGTTCGACGTATACGAAGGCGGACAGATTCCGGCGGGGAAAAAGAGCATGGCATATACCGTTACCTTTGAACCAAAGGAAGAAGCCTTTACAGGGGATGCGGTTCAGAAATTTGTGGATAAAATCTGCCGGGTGTTAAAGAATGAACTGGATATTGATTTAAGGGCCTGATTGTATGATTTATGATAAAAGCCTCTGCGGAAACAGCGCGGAGGCTTTTGCCATGGCGGGAACGGGGAATCCCTCCTTGCATCCGGGTGGAAGATGGCGTATTCTTATATTATAAGGGGGAAAGAGGGGAACGCCATATGGTTTTCAGCAGTTTTACATTTCTGTTTTATTTTCTGCCTGCATTTCTGCTGGTATATTTTCTGGCGCCTGCTTCCTGGAAAAATGCGGTATTGTTTGCCGCCAGTCTGATCTTCTATTATAATGGTGTCAAAGAGCATCCCTGTTATATGATATTGATTCTGCTGTCTGTCGCCGTGAACGATGTGGCTGCGCGGGGAATCGCACGCTGTGGGAAAAAACGGGGACGGCGTATGTGGCTGGCCGGCGGCATGTCATGGAATATCGGCAGTCTGTTTGTATTTAAGTATCTGGATTTTCTGAGCGGTAATCTGAATCTGTTGTCCGACAAGCTGGACATGGGCGTGCATGTGCCGATGGCGCGGCTTGCGCTGCCGCTCGGCATCAGCTTTTATACATTTCAGATCAGTTCGTACCTGTTTGACGTTTACCGGAAAAGGATTCCGGCGGAGCGTTCGTTTCTGACACTGGGAACATATCTGTGTATGTTTCCGCAGTTGATTGCGGGACCGATTGTCACCTACAGTCAGATACGGGAAAGGCTGCGCAGCCGGGCGCATTCTTTTGGGAATGTGGAGGAAGGGATGCGGACGTTTACGGTTGGGCTGGCGTTTAAGGTGCTGCTTGCCAATCGGGTCGGCAATCTGTGGACGCAGGTGAATACGATCGGTTTTGAAAGCATTTCCTGTCCGCTGGCGTGGATGGGCATTGCGGCCTATTCGTTTCAGATCTATTTTGATTTTTACGGTTATTCGCTGATGGCAAAGGGGCTCGGCCGGATGATGGGCTTTGCCTTTCCGGATAATTTTCACCATCCGTATCTGTCCCGTTCCATGACAGAGTTCTGGCGGCGGTGGCATATGACGCTTGGCGGCTGGTTCCGGGAATACGTCTATATCCCGCTTGGAGGCAACCGGAGCCATCCGTATCGGAATCTGTTTCTGGTGTGGATGCTGACCGGACTGTGGCATGGGGCGAGCTGGAATTTTGTTCTGTGGGGATTCGTGCTTTTTGTGCTGATTCTGTTGGAAAAATGCGGGATTAAGAAGTTCTTTGACCGCCTGCCGGCTTTGGGGCATCTGTATATGCTTTTTGCCATTCCGCTGACATGGCTTGTGTTTGCGGTCCCCGACCTGAAGCAGCTTGCCGTTTATCTGGGGCGGCTGGCACCGCTGACAAGGCCGGCGGACGGTACTGTATTTCAGGGGGATTTCCTGAAGTACGGGAGCGATTATTTTCTGCCGCTGGCAGCCTCGCTTTTGTGCTGCAGCGGTTTGCCGGAAAAGTGGTATGAGGCACGAAAATACACATTCCCGGCGACGCTGGCTTTGGTTGTCTTGTTTTGGGCGTGTGTGTATTGTATGTATCTGGGTCTGGACGACCCGTTTCTGTATTATCAATTCTAAAGAGGAAAGTTGTATGGGGAGGAAACAAGGGGAGCGGCACTTTTACACGCTGCTGCTGGCGTCCAGTCTGCTCTGGGCGGCGGCAGTATGGGCGGCAGGACTGCTTCCGGCAGGGGAACCGGGATATGTTTCGAACCGATACCTGAGCGGTGGCGCGGTATTGCCAATGGCAGGTTATGCGGAGACGGGGAATGTGCCGGAAGCAGAGGCAGCTGCGGAAGAGACGGACAGCGCTGTGGCGCAGGACACAGCGGGGGAGGCAATGGAAACGGATGCGGAAACGGAGGAGCCGGCTATGTACGAGGCGGCCGCTTCGTATTTTGATGACGCGTTGTTTATCGGGGATTCCCGCACGGTAGGGCTGCTGGAATACGGCGATCTGGGCGGGGCGGAAGTGGTGGCGGATTCCGGTATGAGCGTATATAAGATCTTTAACAGGAAGTTCGGGACCGTATCAGGAGAAAAGAAGCTTCTCGAAACGGTTCTCTCGGAACGACAGTTTGGAAAGATCTATCTGATGATGGGCATTAACGAATTGGGGTACGATTTTGAGAATACGGTGTCAAAATATGATAAATTATTGGAATGGCTGCGGGAACTGCAGCCGGATGCCATAATTTTTCTCGGCGCCAATTTACATATTACGGCGGAAAAATCGCAGTCGTCCCCGGTTTACACCAATGAAAATATCGACCGTTTTAATCGTGCGCTGGCGCAGATGGCTGACGGACGGACGCTCTTTTATCTGGATGTAAACGAGCTTTTCGACGACGAGAACGGAACGCTGGCGGAGAACTATACAAGTGACGGCGTACATGTGCGCGGTAAATATTATCCGGAGTGGGTGGCGTGGATTTTGCGGCATGCGAGAAAGACAGACGGGTGAGGACGGAATTATGTAACATGCTGCGGCGGCAGAAAAAATGTCCGCCGCAGGCGGAAAAAATCCCGCGGAGTGCGCAGAGGCGCTTCTTTTTAGTAGATGAGATCGCTTTCCAGCGGCAGAATCTGCAGGGCAGGGAACTGGTAAGCGAGACCGATAATATAGAGCGTATAGGTGACGCCGCTCATGACATTGAGCGTTGTGGAGTCCATAATGACAATGCGGGTGTTATTGCATTCCACATAGCCATTGGCCATGATAATGGCGTTGTTGTTTGTACAGGGCAATGCTTCGGATACGGAGACACGGTATGTGCCGCGGGAGACAGCAGAATAACCGGTCACGTCGTACTGGCTCAGGTTCTGGAATATACGCCCGTATTCCGACAGGAAAATATCCACGGCGCCGCTGTTGGGAGACAGGTTTACCGCGCGCAGACAGCTCATATTCTGATAACTGCAGGGCGTATCGGTCAGGGCAAACAGAGTGATGCCGTCACCGTCGTTTATTATGGATACGGTGTATGCACTCTGGCCGGAAAAGTTGATATAACGCTGGTATAATGTCTGGCCGGTTCGGGCGTTGGTGACTGTCACCAGTGTATTTTGGCTGCTGTCTTCCAGATAGTAGGGCGTAAAATTGCCGAACTGCATATTGTTGATCATCGTGCGGCTGCCGAGCCGGATATTGACGGCGGGCTGATTGACGGCCGCGTGCAGAAAACGGATGCTGGCGTCTTCGGAAGTACAGGGCGGACAGATTGTTTGGCCGGGGATGATAATGACGGATCCGCTGCCGCCGTTACTGCCGCCGCCTGTGCCCCCGGAGGGCGGCCCCCAGGAAGGGGTTTCGGGAGAAATGGGAGCTAACCCCGGATCGCT
>CATLGN010000036.1 GCA_949935685.1 uncultured Lachnospiraceae bacterium
ATCAGCCCCACGCCCGGTGTCGAATGGCGCGTTTTCGCAATCCACGGATATACTTTGCCGCCCGGCAGATGACCGCCCTCGCCGGGCTTGGCGCCCTGCGCCATCTTGATCTGAATCTCTTTGGCGCTGACCAGATAGCGGCTGGTGACACCGAAGCGTCCGCTGGCCACCTGCTTGATGGCGGAGCAGCGGTTTTCGCCGTCCGGCCCCGGTTCCAGGCGTTCCGGCTCCTCGCCGCCCTCGCCCGAATTGGACTTGCCATGCAGCCGGTTCATGGCGATGGCCAGCGTTTCGTGCGCTTCTTTGGAGATGGAGCCATACGACATCGCTCCCGTTTTAAAGCGGGTCACAATCTGCTCCACGCTTTCCACTTCTTCGATCGGGACCGGCTTTTCCGCATATCGCAGTTCCATCAGCCCGCGCAGGTTTTTCACGGAATCCTCCGCATTGACAAGCGCCGTATACTGCTGAAACATCGCGTAATCGCCGCGTCTCGTCGATTCCTGCAGAAGATGGATGGTAGCCGGGTTGTACAGATGTTCCTCGCCGCCGCTGCGCATCGTATGACTGCCCGGGCTGTCGAGCGTCAGATCATTTTCCAGACCGAGCGGATCAAAGGCCGCGGAATGCAGCGCATCCTGTTCCCGTTCGATGTCCTTCAGCGTAATACCGCCCACACGGCTGACCGTATTGATAAAATATTTATTGATAACATCACTGTCAATCCCAATCGCTTCAAATATCTGCGAACCCTTATAGGACTGAATCGTGGAAATCCCCATCTTGGACGCGATCTTGACAATACCGTGCAGCACCGCATGGGTATAATCCTCCACCGCGGCATAATAGTCCTTATCCAGCGTCCGGCTGTCGATCAGCTCCCGAATTGACTCCAGCGCCAGATACGGATTGACCGCACAGGCCCCATAGCCGAGCAGCGTCGCAAAGTCGTGAATTTCCCGCGGTTCTCCCGATTCCAGAATCAGCGCCACACTCGTGCGCTTTTTCGTGCGCACCAGATATTCGTTCAAAGCCGAAACCGCCAGCAGAGACGGAATGGCCACATGATTTTCATCCACGCCCCGGTCCGTGAGGATAATGATATTCCCCCCGTCCCGGTATGCCCGGTCCACTTCCACAAAAAGCCGTTCGATCGCCCGTTCCAGACTTGTGTTTTTATAGTACAGAATCGGAACTTCTTCGACCCGGAATCCCTCCGCCGTCATATTTTTAATTTTCAGCAGATCGAGATTGGTCAGAATCGGATTGTTTACTTTTAATATATTACAGTTTTTCGGCGTCTCTTCGAGCACATTCCCCTCCGTGCCAATGTATACCGTCGTGGATGTGACGACCTCCTCCCGGATCGCGTCGATCGGCGGATTCGTCACCTGTGCAAAGAGCTGTTTAAAATAGTGAAAGAGCGGGTGATGTATTTTGCTCAACACCGGGATGGGTGTATCCACCCCCATGGCCGCAATGGCCTCCGCGCCGTTCAGTGCCATCGGCAAAATGCTTGTTTTCAGCTCGTCATACGTATAGCCGAACGCTTTTTGCATGCGCTGCCGCTCTTCCTGTGTAAATTCCGGCATCCGCCTGTTGGGAATCTTCAGATCTTTCAGCGCGATCATATTGCTGTCCAGCCATTCCCCGTACGGCTGTCTCGACGCATACGATTCCTTCAGACTGTCGTCGTCGATAATGCGTCCCTGTTTTGTATCGACCAACAGCATCTTACCCGGATGCAGCCGTTCCTTTTTCACAATCCGCGCCGGGTCAATGTCCAGCACACCCACTTCGGAAGAAAGAATCAACTGATCGTTGTCCGTAATATAATACCGGGAGGGCCGCAAGCCGTTCCGGTCGAGTACCGCTCCCATCATATCGCCGTCGGAAAACACGATGGAAGCCGGCCCGTCCCACGGCTCCATCATCGTCGCATAATACTGGTAAAAGTCTTTTTTCTTCTGCGTCATGGTACGGTTGTTCGCCCATGGCTCCGGTATGGTGATCATCACGGCCAGCGGCAGCTCCATCCCGCTCATCACGAGAAACTCCAGCGTATTGTCCAGCATGGCCGAATCGGACCCGGCGGCATTGACTGCCGGCAGTACCTTGTGCAGCAGCCCGTGCAGCTCTTCGGACTCCATATTTTCCTCCCGCGCCAGCATTTTGTCCACATTGCCGCGGATGGTATTGATCTCCCCGTTGTGCACGATAAAACGGTTGGGATGCGCCCGCTCCCAACTGGGATTTGTATTCGTGGAAAAGCGGGAATGTACCATCGCAATCGCCGAGTCATAATCCTCGCTCTGCAGATCTTTAAAAAATGTGCGGAGCTGTCCGACCAGAAACATTCCCTTGTATACAATCGTCCTGCTGGAGAGCGACACCACATACGTATTGTCCGTGGACTGCTCAAAAATACGGCGCACGATATAGAGAAGCCTGTCAAAATCCAGCCCTTTCGCGACCTGCTGCGGCTTGCGGATAAAAGCCTGCATAATGCAGGGCATACACGCCGCCGCTTTGTGTCCCAGAACTTCCGGCGCCGTCGGAACCGCGCGCCAGCCCAGAAACTCCAGTCCTTCTTTGCGGACAATAATCTCGAACATCTTTTTCGCCTGATTCCGTTTCAGCTCATCCTGCGGAAAAAAGAACATCCCGATTCCATATTCCCGCTCCCCGCCCAGACGAATGCCGAGCGGTTTCGTCACCTTTGAAAAAAAACGGTGCGAAATCTGTACCAGAATGCCGACCCCGTCGCCGGTCTTGCCCTCCGCATCTTTTCCGGCCCTGTGTTCCAGATTTTCCACAATTTTCAGAGAATTCTCCACGGTTTCCCGGCTTTTGACACCCCGGATATTGACGCAGGCCCCGATACCGCAGTTGTCATGTTCAAAGCTTTCCCGGTAAAGCGGCGGAAGGGGACGGCTGAAAGTTGCATCAAACATAAAATGATCATTCCTTTCCTGTGTTTTTCATAGCAAAGAGCCCGAACCGCCGGACGCGCGCCGGAGTATGGCGTCCCGGCGCCGCTTTCCGCGGTGCGGTGTGCGGTAAAAACGCAAAAACCGAAGATGTCACTGCGCCTTTGCAGTATTCCATCTTCGGATTTATGGTATCACTCTTTATTTTTTTGCCTCGGGCTATATCATACACTGTTTTTGACAGACTGTAAAGACCCAAATACAAAACAACACGACAAACGCATGAATGAATCAATTGTAAACATAACATGTCTGAAGGACAGAAACGGAAAAGTTCCGATGGGATTTGGTTTTTCGGCGGGTGTACAGCATTCCGGCTGCATACCTTGCGAAAGGTATTAGCGGTTCTTACCGCTGCGCCACAGCACGCAATTTTCGGACACGGATGTCCGAAAAAGTCCGATTTGCGCCCGGATGGCGCATAGAGGACGGTTGTACGCCTGCCGGTATCTGTTGCCGCAACGGTTAGAACCGCTTATGCCTGTAGCCCGGTATACATCCGGAATGCTGTATGCCTGTCGAAAAGCCAAATCCCCTCGGAACTTTTCCGTTTCTGTCCTTCAGACATGTTATGTTTACAATTTATTCATTCATGCGTTTGTCGTGTGCCACGCGAAAAAAATATTGACAAATCCGCAAAAAGTATTTATTATATCGTGTAATGAAAAAGGTTCAATGGTGTGCCACTGAATCTTTTTCCGTGTATCTGAACATGCAATGCAAAAAAGATGGAGGAGAAGATTATGAAAAAATTTTTAAGCATTGCGGTAGCATCGGCTATGGTGGCGGCAGCGCTCACAGGCTGTGGCAGTAATCCGTCATCCGATTCTACGGCACCGACAGAAGGTACGGAAGGAAACGCGGCAGACAGCGGCGCATCGGCAGAGAACGCAGCCGAAGGCGGCGCGGCGGCAGGCGGCGTGTTTAAGATCGGCGGCATCGGCCCTGTCACGGGCGCGGCTGCGGTCTATGGACAGGCGGTAAAAAATGCGGCGCAGCTTGCGGTGGATGAGATCAATGCGGCGGGCGGTATTAACGGCGCGCAGATCGAGTTCAATTTTCAGGACGACGAGCATGACGCGGAAAAGGCTGTCAATGCTTACAACACATTAAAAGACTGGGATATGCAGGTGCTGCTCGGCACGGTGACAAGTACACCCTGTACGGCGGTTGTGGAAAAGACGCATGAGGACAATCTGTTCCATCTGACGCCTTCGGGTTCCGCGGTGGAGAGTATCCAGTATGACAATGCGTTCCGTGTATGTTTCTCGGATCCCAACCAGGGTACGGCATCCGCACAGTACATCGGTGAGAATAAACTGGCGACAAAGGTAGCGGTAATCTACAACAGCTCCGATGTATATTCTTCCGGTATCTATCAGACATTTGCAACGGAAGCGCCCAATCAGGGATTGGAAATTGTATCCGCGGAAGCGTTTACGGCAGACAGCAATACGGATTTCTCCGTACAGCTTCAGAAAGCAAAAGACGCGGGCGCTGAGCTCGTATTCCTGCCTATTTACTATACGGAGGCTTCCATTATTCTCGGGCAGGCCGATAAGATGGGCTTTGATCCGCTGTTCTTCGGATGCGACGGTCTGGACGGCATTCTGGCGGTAGAAGATTTCGATACTTCTCTGGCAGAGGGCGTTATGCTGCTGACACCGTTTGCCGCCGATGCGGAGGACGAACTGACACAGAACTTTGTCAAAGCATATCAGGATTCGTTCGGCGATATTCCGAATCAGTTTGCGGCCGATGCATACGACGGCATCTATGCAATCAAGGCAGCGATCGAAAAGGCCGGTGTGACACCGGATATGAGTGCTTCCGACATCTGTGATGCGCTGAAGGTTTCCATGACGGAGATCACGATCGATGGTCTGACCGGTTCCGGCATGACATGGGGCGCTGACGGCGAACCGAATAAGGAACCCAAGGCTGTCAAGATTACAGACGGTGCCTATGCGGCTATGTAATCAGGCATAATCGGGTTTTGATACAAAGAGGTACAGTGTTTTGCATACTGTGCCTCTTTTTTATAAGCCGGGCAGGACGGAAGCCGTAAAATGCGGCCTTGATTCTGATGCAGGGTGTATGATATAATTCCTTTCGGGACTTTATCGCTGTATAACGGTTATGCACAGAAGAGTCCCGGAAGAGAAAAACAAAGAGGTGTACGTATGAGTTTACTATCTTATCTGATCAACGGTATCAGCCTTGGCAGCGTATATGCGATTATTGCGCTTGGCTATACCATGGTATATGGGATTGCCAAAATGCTGAATTTTGCACACGGTGATGTGATTATGGTCGGCGGCTATGTGGTGTTTGTGCTGGCGAGCGGCATGGGGCTGCCGCCGATTTTGGCGGTGCTGATTTCGATGGTTGTCTGCACGGTGCTCGGTATGGTGATCGAGCGGGTGGCATATAAGCCGCTGCGCATGGCAGCTTCTCCGCTGGCGGTACTGATTACCGCGATCGGTGTCAGCTATCTGCTGCAGAATCTGGCGCTCCTTTTATTCGGCGCCAATACAAAATCCTTTACATCCGTTGTCACCATTCCGGCCATTGTACTGGCGGAGGGACAGCTCACGATCTCCGGTGAGACGATTGTCACGATTATTGCCTGCATCGTCATTATGGTCGGCCTGACCGCTTTTATCAAAAAGACAAAAGCCGGGCAGGCGATGCTGGCGGTTTCCGAGGACAAAGGCGCGGCCCAGCTTATGGGTATCAATGTGAACGGTACCATAGCGCTGACGTTTGCCATCGGTTCCGCGCTGGCGGCCGTGGCGGGTGTGCTGCTTTGTTCCACCTATCCGTCTCTGACGCCTTATACGGGGGCTATGCCGGGTATCAAGGCCTTTGTGGCGGCAGTATTCGGCGGGATCGGGTCGATTCCGGGCGCCATGATCGGCGGGATTCTGCTCGGCATTATTGAGATTCTGGGAAAGGCATATATTTCGTCCCAGATGGCGGATGCCATCGTATTTGCAGTGCTGATTGTCGTACTGCTTGTAAAACCTACCGGCATTCTTGGTAAGGAAATTCAGGAGAAAGTGTAGGGACCGTATCATGAATAAAATGAATAAGACAACAAAACAGAATATGGTTACATATGCGATTGTGATCATTGCTTATATCATTGTTATGCTGCTCGGCGTGACGGGGCATATTTCCAGTCTGATGGAAGGCCTGTTGGTGCCGCTCTGTATTTATGTGATACTGGCGGTGTCGCTGAATCTGGTCGTGGGGATACTGGGAGAACTCAGTCTGGGCCATGCGGGATTTATGTGCGTGGGCGCGTTTGCGGGATCATTTTTTTCCATGTGCACGAAGGAGGCCATGCCGTCCGGTCTGCGGTTTTTGCTGGCGCTCCTGATCGGCGCGGCGGTGGCCGCGGTATTCGGTATTTTGATCGGGATACCCGTTTTGCGTCTGCGGGGCGATTATCTGGCGATCGTTACGCTGGCGTTTGGGGAAATTATTAAAAATCTGATGAATGTGCTCTATATCGGCCGGGATGAAACGGGATTTCATTTTTCAATGAAGGACAGTATGGCGCTCGGACTTTCGCCGGAAGGCAAGACGATTATCAACGGGCCGCAGGGCATCACGGGGACACCGCATGACGCGAGTTTTACGATCGGTGTCGTATTGATTCTGCTCACACTGTTTATGATTCTCAATCTGATTCATTCGCGGGACGGCCGGGCGATTATGGCGATCCGCGATAACCGGATTGCGGCGGAATCGATCGGCATCAATGTGACGAAATATAAACTGATGGCGTTTACCCTGTCCGCTTCCATCGCCGGTGTCGCCGGTGTTTTGTATGCGCACAATCTGTCCACGCTGACGGCGCTTCCCAAGAACTTCGGTTATAATATGTCTATTATGATTCTTGTATTCGTCGTGCTGGGCGGTATCGGCAATATCAGAGGCTCCGTGATCTCCGCAGTCGTACTGACGCTGCTGCCGGAGCTGCTGCGGGGGCTGAGCGATTACCGTATGCTGATTTATGCGGTTGTGCTGATCGCCATGATGTTGTTTAACTGGAGCCCGAAGGCGGTTACATTCCGGGAACGGTATTCGCTGAAACGGCTGCTGAGCCGGAAGGAAACGCCGGACAATCACGCTGCGCAGTAAAGCAGGCATTTGAAACAAAGGAGTCGCATATGGCATTGTTAGATGTACAGAACTTATGTATCTCATTCGGCGGCCTGCGGGCTGTGGATGATTTTGAAATTCATATTGAAAAAGGACAGCTCTATGGGCTGATCGGCCCGAACGGCGCCGGCAAGACGACCGTCTTTAACCTGCTGACCGGTGTGTACAGGCCCAATGAGGGCATTATCCGTCTGGACGGCACGGATATTACGGGCAAAAAAACAATCGAGATCAACAAAGCGGGCATCGCCAGGACATTTCAGAATATCCGGCTGTTTAAGGGAATGTCGGTGCTGGACAATGTAAAAGTCGGTCTGCATAACCATTACCGCTATTCTTCTCTGGCGGGAATTTTGCGCACGCCCGCTTACCGCAGGGTGGAAAAGGAGATGGATGCGCGTGCAATGGAGCTGTTGGAGGTTTTTGATCTGCACGGGGAAGCTTCGCATCTGGCTTCCAACCTGCCTTATGGCAAACAGAGAAAGCTGGAGATCGCCAGAGCGCTTGCGACAAATCCCAAACTGCTTCTTCTGGATGAACCCGCGGCGGGCATGAATCCCAATGAAACGCGGGAGCTGATGGATACCATCCGCCTGATCCGGGATCGCTTTGATATGACAATCCTGTTGATTGAGCACGATATGAAACTGGTATCCGGCATCTGTGAGGCGCTGACCGTGCTGAATTTTGGCCGGATTCTGGCACAGGGCGGGACGGCGGCGGTGTTGAACGACCCGCAGGTGATCACGGCATATCTGGGAGAATAGGAGGAAAGAGAGATGGCGATGCTGGAAGTAAAAGACCTGGAAGTGTATTATGGTATCATTCAGGCATTGAAAGGAATCTCCTTTTCGGTCAATGAGGGAGAGGTCATTGCCCTGATCGGCGCCAATGGCGCGGGCAAGACGACGACGCTGCATACGATTACCGGACTTCTCTCCGCCAAAAAAGGCAGTGTTTTATTTGAGGGAAAAGATATTACGAAGGTGGCCGGACATAAGATTGTTTCCATGGGCATGGCGCATGTGCCGGAAGGGCGGCGCATTTTTGCGCAGCTCTCGGTGCTGCAAAACCTCCGCATGGGCGCCTATACGAGAAAGGACAAGGACGAAATCGAAGAATCGCTGCAGATGGTTTACAAAAGATTTCCCCGGCTGGAAGAGCGGCGCGGTCAGATGGCGGGAACGCTGAGCGGCGGGGAACAGCAGATGCTTGCCATGGGGCGGGCGTTGATGTCAAAGCCGAAGATCATCCTGATGGACGAACCGTCGATGGGTCTTTCGCCGATCTTTGTCAATGAAATTTTTGATATTATCCGGGAAGTGAGCAAAGGCGGCACAACGGTTCTGCTCGTGGAGCAGAATGCGAAAAAGGCGCTTTCCATAGCGGACAGGGCGTATGTACTGGAGACGGGAAAGATTGTGCTGGAAGGCAGGGCGGAAGCGCTTCTGGCCGACGATTCGATTAAAAAGGCATATCTGGGGGAATAAAGAGGAGGCGGTAACGATGGATAAGGTTGTCATTACGATTGCCAGACAGTATGGGAGCGGCGGACGTACAATCGGACAGATGCTGTCGAAAGAACTGGGGATTCATTATTATGATAAGGAACTGCTGAAGATTGCGTCCGAGGAGAGCGGTATCCATGAACGGCTGTTTGTGGGGGTGGACGAGAAGCTGAAAAACAGCCCGCTGATGCGGATTACGAAAAAAATCTATCAGGGACAGCTGATTCCGCCGGAGAGCGGGGATTTTACGTCCACGGAAAATTTGTTTAATTATCAGGCCAAGGTGATTAAGGAGCTGGCGGAGGAAGAATCCTGTATTATTATCGGCCGCTGTGGGGATTATGTGCTGCGGGATTACGACAATGTACTGAGCGTGTTTGTCCATGCGCCGGAGGATTACTGTATCGAACAGGCCAGAAACAAGTTGAGCATGTCTGACCGGGAGATCAAAAAATTTATTCAGAAAACAGACAAGGAGCGGGCGGACTATTACAAACATTATACCGGACGGGAATGGACGGACGCCCGGAATTATGACCTGTGTCTGGACAGCAGTAAGCTCGGTATGGATCGGTGCGTGGAAGAAATCCGGGCCTATATGGCGGTACGGTTCCGGCAGTGAAACGGGCTTGCGAATAAAACAATTTTATATGGACATGATAAATAAAAATGAGGATTTCAGAATGTGAAATCCTCATTTTTATTTTGGAATACAGTGCGGAAGAAAGTGAGGATATGTCACATGACAGCAGAAATTGCTTTGAATCCAACAAGACTTGCGATTGCCGCAGCCGTCGGGCTGGTTTTTTTGTTGGTGCTGATTATCAGGTTTAAAGTGCAGGCCATGATTGCGATTTTGATTGGCGCGATTACGATTGGTCTGGGGGCCGGTATGCCGGCGGAAGAGATTGTGACGGCGGTCAACGACGGTATCGGCAATACGTTGAAAGGGATTGCATTGCTTGTGGGGCTTGGTTCCATGTTTGGAGCGATACTGGAAATATCGGGCGGCGCGCAGACATTGGCCGTTACGATGGTAAAGTGGTTTGGAGATAAAAAGGCGGCCTGGGCACTGGGGATTACGGGACTGGTTATTGCCATGCCGGTATTTTTTGACGCCGGGCTGATTATTCTCATTCCGCTGGCTTTTTCTCTGGCCAGAAGGACGAAACGATCTTCCCTGTATTATGTGATACCGCTGCTGGCGGGACTGGCCGTGGGGCATG
>CATLGN010000037.1 GCA_949935685.1 uncultured Lachnospiraceae bacterium
CCATGAGGCCGGGACGGCGGTTGTGACTTTTACGGAAGATGTGTCGGATGAAACGCTGAAAAAAGCAGTTGAGGAACAGGGATACCAGGTAATCGGTTAGAAAAAATCTTCACAAATTTTTCCAGAATCCCCATATTTCTTTGTGACTTTACACGATTGACTTTTGTATGTCAGGATGATAAACTGGCACTCATAAAAGCAAAGGCGCTATGGAGCATATCCGTAGCGCCTTTTGTATGTGCAGGCCTGCGCATTATGAAATGAGGAGGAAAAATGATGACAGAAGAGATGATGCGTACCGTAAGCGGTGAGATATTTGGCGTCTGGTTCCTGATCGGAGCGGCGCTGGTGTTCTGGATGCAGGCCGGTTTTGCGATGGTGGAGGCCGGTTTTACCCGGGCGAAAAATACGGGCAATATACTGATGAAAAATCTGATGGATTTTTGTATCGGTACCGTGGTGTTTATTTTGATCGGATTCGGGCTTTTGCTCGGTGAAGATATGATGGGACTGATCGGCAGTCCCGGGCTGGACATTTTTACCGATTATGCGGGATTTGACTGGTCCAATTTTGTATTTAATCTGGTGTTCTGTGCGACGACGGCAACGATCGTTTCCGGCGCCATGGCGGAACGGACAAAGTTTTTATCGTATTGTATTTATTCGGCGGTTATTTCAGCGGTGATCTATCCCATTGAAGCGCACTGGATTTGGGGCGGCGGCTGGCTGTCGCAGATGGGATTTCACGATTTTGCCGGTTCCTGTGCAATCCATATGGTCGGCGGCATTTCCGCGCTGATCGGAGCGGCGATTCTCGGGCCGCGTATCGGAAAATTCGGAAAAGACAAGGACGGAAGGATTACGAAGGTCAATGCCTTTCCGGGACACAATCTTCCGCTCGGATGTCTTGGCGTATTTATTCTGTGGCTTGGCTGGTATGGTTTTAACGGTGCGGCTGCGACCAGTGTCGCACAGCTTGCTTCCATTACGCTGACGACGACGGTAGCGCCTGCCATTGCAACGGTGGTATGTATGATCTTTACATGGCTGCGCTATGGCAAGCCGGACGTGTCCATGTGCCTGAACGCTTCTCTGGCGGGATTGGTTGCGATTACCGCGCCCTGTGATGTGACGGACTGTCTGGGGGCGGTTGTGATCGGAGCGGTGGCCGGTCTGCTGGTTGTATTCGGTGTCTGGTTTTTGGATTATAAGCTGCGTGTGGACGATCCGGTGGGCGCGGTGGCCGTTCACTGTCTGAACGGTATCTGGGGCACGATCGCGGTTGGGCTTTTTGCTACGACAAGCGCACCCGGCAATGACAGTATTACGGGGCTGTTTTATGGCGGCGGCTTCCGTCAGCTCGGACTGCAGCTTCTTGGATTTGCGGCGGTAGCGGCATGGACTGCAGTGACAATTACGATCGCTTTTCTGGTAATTCGCGCGGTGGTCGGTCTGCGGGTGACGGAGGAGGAAGAGATCGTAGGGCTGGATGCCAGAGAGCATGGCCTTGCATCGGCTTACTCGGGATTCAGTATTATGGATGTCTCCAATACAATGACTATGGAAGTCAATGAAAATACGGATCTCGGAACCGATGATTATGACAGTGCATCCGATGTACAGAGGGCGGCGGCCGTTCCGGTTGTAAATGCGGCGGATCTGTCCACGGGCATTTATAAGGTGGCCGTCATTGCAAAACTGGAGCGTTACGATTATCTGAAAAAGGCGATGAACAATCTGGGCGTAACAGGCATGACCGTGACACAGGTTATGGGCTGCGGCGTGCAGAAGGGCGCAGGCGAAATGTACCGGGGCGTGGAGATGGACGCCACACTGCTGCCCAAGGTGAAAATCGAAGTGGTTGTCAGCAAGATTCCGGTGGAAGATGTGGTGGCGGCGGCGAAAAAAGCGTTGTACACCGGCCATATCGGGGACGGCAAAATATTTGTCTACAATGTGGCAAGGGTTGTCAAGATCCGGACCGGGGAAGAAGGATATGCGGCGCTTCAGGATGTGGAATAACATGGATAAACGATATGGCTTTTGGGAAAGGGCCATATCGTTTTTTTACGATACGATCTGTGGCAATTTCCGGGCGGATATGGTAAAATCAGAAAAAAGGAAGAATTGTCAGAGAGAAAAGAGGGGCCGATACATATGGACTATAAATTCTGTCAGGTGTGTGGGACGGCATTGACCGGCAGGGAACTGGAACAGGAGGGCGTGGTGCCGTTTTGTACGACGTGCGATGCGTTTCGGTTTCCGCTTTATAACGTTGCGGTGAGCATGATTGTCATTGATGAGAAAACGGGGCGGATTCTGCTTATACAGCAGTATGGCCGTCCGTTTTATATTCTGGTCGCGGGATATGTAAACCGGGGCGAGTCGGCGGAGCAGGCGGTTGTCAGGGAAATAAAAGAAGAAACGGGAATGACCGTATCCCATATGCAGTTTAACAGAACAAAATTTTTCGAACCGTCCAATACGCTGATGTGTAATTTTACCGCCTGGGTAAGAGACGGCGGGGCGTTGTGTGTCAATGATGAGGTTGATTCCTATCGGTGGTTTACGCGGGAGGAGGCCGGAAAAAACGTGAAGGAAAACAGTCTGGCGTCGGAATTTTTACATGCATATCTGGCGGAATCGACGGGTTTGGCACCACGGGGATACGAGTAAAGGTAAGAGGAGGAAAAGCGAAATGAATGTATTATTGATCAATGGCAGTCCGCATGCGGCTGGCAGCACCTATACGGCTCTGCATGAAATGGAAACGGTTTTTCGGAAATATGGGATGGACACGGAAGTGGTTCATGTCGGAAATCAGATGGTCAGAGGCTGTGCGGCCTGTATGTACTGCAGGGAACATGGGCGGTGTGTATTTGATGATGCGGTAAATGAGACGGCGCAGAAGTTTGCGGCATGTGACGGTCTGGTTGTGGGAAGTCCGGTTTATTATGCGTCTGCCAATGCGACGCTGATTGCCTTTCTGGACAGATTGTTTTACAGTACGGGATTTGACAAGACAATGAAGGTTGGGGCAGCCGTGGTGTCCGCGAGAAGGGGCGGACTGTCGGCGACATTCGACGAACTGAATAAGTATTTTACAATCAGCGGTATGCCGGTGGCCTCCGGACAGTATTGGAACAGCATTCATGGCAACAATGCCGGGGAGGCCGTACAGGATCTGGAGGGTTTGCAGAGCATGCGGACGCTGGCAGAAAATATGGCGTTTCTGATGCGGAGCATCGCGCTCGGAAAAGAGGCGTTCGGACTGCCGGAACGAGAACCTTTACAGCGGACCAATTTTATCCGGTCAATATCGTGACGTCGGGATGGCGGAGATGAGTAAGACAGTAAATCGGGGTTATGTTCCCGGTGATGAGCGGGAGTTTTTCGGGGAAGCGGTATGCCGGCTGCGGCAGGCGGGCAGCGATTTATACGAGTTGATGAACAGAGGGTATCCTGTCAAAGGCGCTTCTGCGTTTGTGGGGAATCATTACCTGCTGTCAGAGAGGCAGCGGCTGGCGCTGGTGCGTGCCGTTTTCCCGGAGAGCAGCATCCGGAACCGAAAACAGAAAGAGATTACGGGCGCGCTGACAGGGCGAACCGTTCACATCGATGGGTTTAATACGGTTATTACGCTGGAAGTGGCTTTATCCGGTTCGCCGCTGCTGCGGTGTATGGATGGCTGTATCCGGGATCTCGCGGGGCTGCGGGGAACGTATCGCCTGATTGACAAAACGACGCCGGCTATTATGCGGATCGGAGAAGCGTTGGCAGCGGCTGATGTAAGAGAGGCGGTATTTTATCTGGATGCGCCGGTCTCGAATTCCGGCCGGTTAAAGGCGCGGATATTGGAACTGCTGGAGCCGTTCCCGTTTTCCGTGCGGGCAGAAGTGATTCATAATGTGGATGCGGTATTGGAAACGCAGGATTGCGTCATAACGGGCGACGCCATTATTCTGGACCGTTGCAGGAGCTGGTTTGCGCTGACGCGGCAGATACTGGAGACGGGAGAAGGGGATTATTCCTTTGTGGATTTGCACGATATAAAATAAATTTGTTACGGGAAAGCGCCTGTTTGTGACATTTGACTTGATAAAAGTATATTTTGTTTCGAAATATATAGCAGAGCAGGCCGATGCAGGGTTTGCTTTCTGCACTGTGGGTACTGCCGGTCATGCGTCCGGCCGCTCCGAAAATTTTGCCTGGCGGAGCGGCCCGACAGGGCGGAAAAAGGGTAAAAAATTGCCCGGGATTGCCGATACAGATAACGACGGAATATGGAAAGGAGATCGGTTATGAAGATTGCAGAAAGAAACGGACTTTTTTCTGTTTCATTTGGAGCTACGGACAGCGGAAACAATATGGAGAAGACAAGTCAGCATAAAAAAGGAAAGAACCTTTCCATTTTTGCCGGAGATTTTCGGCAGGATGGTTCCGAATCGCCCGTTGAGAAAAAAAGAAGAGAGGTCCGGGAAAGGGCCACCAAGGTTTTGATGGATCAGTTTGAAAGCGATCAGAAGTATGAGCAGGGCCTGGACGAGAGCCGTGCCCGGATCCAGGAGGCGCAAAACACGGAAAAGGAAGCGCGGGAGAATCTGAAACAGGCGCAGGAGAAACAGGAAGCCATATCAAAAGAGGATAACCCGGACGAATATAAACGGTATTCGGAATACATCGCCAATCAGGAATCGGTTTTGCGGGAGGCGGAGAGCGCGATTATGGGAGAGAACGCTTTTATCCGCGGTGCAAAGAGGGATAAACTCGGCGAAAAATACAGTATGGTAAATGCTGCGGCAGAGGAAGAAAAGATTCTGGCTGCCGGTTCCAAAGAGATTATGGGCGCAGCCGTGCAGGAATCCATGGACCATATTCAGGAGATGTATCAGGACAATATCGAAAAGGCACAGGAACAGAAAGAGAAGAAGGAAGAAGAGCAGGAAAAACTGGACGCACTCAAAGAAAAACGGGAGGAACAGGAGCAGCAGCTCGCAGCGGCAAAAGCCGAAGCGGCGGAGAAACAGGTGGAGACGGCCGAACAGGCGAACGAGACGATTACGGAAGGCTCTGCGGATATTGAAAAAGAACTGCGCAGGATACAGAAAGAGGCCGAACTGCTGGACGAGGAGATGAAAGGGCTTATCGTGGACTCGCAGCTGTAAGCGGGAATCGGATTGCGTGGACATGATACCACGACAAACGCACGAATGAACAAATTATGAACATGGTATGCGTAAAGGATAGAAACGGAAAAAGTCCTGACAAGATTTCTTTTCGATCAGGTGCGCAGCGTTCCGGCTGTGCACCGGGCTACAGGCATAAGCGGTTCTAACCGCTGTGGCAACGGATACCGGCAGGCGTGCAACCGTCCTCTATGCGCCATCCGGGCGCAGGTCGGACTTTTCCGGACATCCGTGTCCGGAAATTGCGGGCTGCGACGCAGCGGTAAGAACCGCTAATACCCTCCGCAAGGTGTACGACCGGAGCGCTGCGCATCTGACCGAATGGTACTGTATTACAGACTTTTCCCGTCTCTATCCCGCTTAGTTTATGAAATGTCCATAGTTTGTTCATTTACGCGTTTGCCGTGGAAATTATAAAAGAACCTCTTGACAAATGCTGGGAAAATATATAAAATAAATACTGTTGTAACAAGTTGTTACAGTCAGTGCGTTTAGCTCAGCTGGATAGAGCGTTTGGCTACGGACCAAAAGGTCGGGGGTTCGAATCCTCTAACGCACGGGATGATTGATTAACGGAAACATCATACGGATGTTTCCGTTATTTATTTGGCGAAAGGCGTGTTATGGAAGGCGTTTCGGTTATTTGCGACGGTGTAAATAATTTCAAAGCCATTACACGGCGTTGCTAATCCGAACAGTAGGAAACTTTCCTGACATTGCTGTGGAAATTATAACATGACAAACGCATGAATGAACAAATTATGAACATAGCATGCGTAAAGGACAGAAACGGAAAAAGTCTTGACAAGATTTCTTTTTGGTCAGGTGCGCAGCGCTGCGGCCGTATACCGGGGAGGCTGTAAAAAATTCTGTGTCTATGGATAAAAATCTTTGTTGATATGAATCAGATATGTAGAAATTTGCTGTCGAATAACATTACTTTTATATTGTCGAAATTCTTTTCTAAATAATAGTATTGCCAGTTTATTTATTTCTATACACATACATTAATTTTTTGCATACCAAACAGGCATTAGCAGCAGAAAGATGATATGTGGGCTCTGCCTGCACCCGGCCTCCGGAATAAGGCCGGGACAACAACAATTTGATATATTGGAACTATGATAAAGTGTGATGGAAAGTGCCTTTGATATATGATTAGTTGGTTTAGAGGGGGCTGTAGCTGCGAGGCTATGGCTCCTGCTATTTTTTTGTACATTTTTGAGTATGGGATAAATGGGGAGACAGCGGTTCGGCAGGAGGGTACAATATTATGATCTGAAAGTTGTGTAAGTGCTGAAAATGCTATATTTTCAATGATTTGCTTGTTATTGTGTAGCTGGTATAGGGAACTTGGAGTACAAAAATACCCTTGGAAGGATTTTGAATTTTGTGTTCGAGAGTGTTTAGAAAAGTAGTTTGATATTCAAAGTAATTATCCTGTTCAATATTACCATATAATGTGTTACAATACAAACAGTTCTATATATTGCAAAGAAAACAATATGAGTCAGTAAACAGTGTGGCTACTGCCTGGAAAGTCGGAGGTTATTATTATGATGTACCCATATATGACGCTTAACGATGATACGGAAATTACACATTCTGAAATGAAACAAGACGGGAGAGTGAAGGTATATATAGAAACACCGGATGAAAAGGTATGTTTTCGTCATGCTACTTGCTGGTTGCCGGAATATAAATGGGAAGATATTTACGCTTATTCGGATACTGATATTGAAAAATTTCAGGAAATTATTGAGTCATCGGCGCATTTGATTATGGAATTTTCAAAGTGGAAACCCAAGTGCGAATGCGACAAAGATATGGATAACGAAGAGTGGAAAATGCTATTTGTGCCATAATAAATCAAAGATTCCAGAAAGAACTTTGAGAAATATGATGCGTATGATAGAGACCCGCAGTTCGGAAGTAATAAATAAATGGTATGAGTATTTTGGGGAAATCAGATATTATTGCTAGCAGGCGTAAAGATATACCAATAGAATTTGGAATATTTTAATAACGGAGCCTGCTATTTTATTGTAGGATATTGGAGAAATAATTAAATGGGATATCGTGACATTTTTGCAAATAAAGAGTTTATAAAGCAAATGCAGACCACACTGAAGTATAGTCAATAGAGTAGACACATTTTTAAGAAATATTTTACTGGGGACAGAATTAAGCCTGTCCCCAATAAACGGATTCCATTTCATTTGGCGTCAGATAGCCAAGAAAGCCATGAGGCCTCCGGGAATTGTAGAATCCTTCAATGTATTCAAAAATAGAGAGATGCAGTTCATGAAAAGCATGGTATGTCCTCCAGTTGGTTTGTTCCCGCTTTAAATATTTGAAAAAGACTGCATCACGTTCAGAGAATCCAAAAGCTGACGGAATGAAAATGCCGTATATTGTGTTCCACGGTCAGAGTGGAACATAAGGCTTATAGAAAACTATTTTCCTGTTTCACAGCGCAATCCATTCCCCGTTCCAGAGATTTGTCCCCGCCGTATAATGCGGAATGACCACACAGGCGATCGTCAGAAAAAGGCTTCCGGCGAGAAACAGCATCAGGCCGCCAAAGATAACGGGACGGTACCACTTTTGTAAAATGGCGGGCGGCAGACGGCGTTCGAGCAGGCTGACAAACTTATGAAATCCCAATGTAATAAAATACATAAAGGGAATCAGCATGGGCATAATATAGCGTCCCTGCGGCTGATAATCACTCGCATAGGAATAGTAGATACACAGCCCCATCGTAATTACAACGGAGAGCAGCAGAGCAATATGGAACAGGAGCGCAGCAGTCTTTTTTCTGCCGGTCTGCTTACCGGGGATCAGGCAAAACAGCCAGCCCAGACGGAATATGCGATAATACCAGATGTATAAAAAAGGCAGGGTGGGAAGCGTCATGGGGCCGAAACGGGCGACGAAACTGTTCCACAGAAAATAAAAGAAATCCATATGAAACAGCATATCGACAAGCGACGCGCCGGAACCTGCCACGGTTGTCCGGGTGGCGGGATTATATTCCGGCAGGGCGGTGCGCATGGCGTTTTCTGACCGTGCGCGCAGTCCAAGCAGATCGCCGTCATGAATCCGGTAATTGCGCAGAAACCACCAGCCAATGCCGAATAATACGATAACGGAGATAAAGAGCCCCTTTTGCAGCAGGGCGTGCCAGTCAATATCGGTTTTACGGTCGGCGAGAAAAGAGAAACAGAAAAGCAGTATGGCGGTAAGAATCAGACCGTACGCATTATAATAGGAAAGGGCACAGCAGATTATGCCGACGGAGAGCGTTATACAATCCTGCCAGCGCCAGCCGGATTTCCAGCCGGAAACGCAGGCATACAGCATAATGGCGCCGGCCATGGAGGCCATGGAATCGGTATTCACATAAGAGTGCAAAAACAGATTTTGCGGCAGAAACATAATCAGAAAACAGAACAGCCATCCGGTCAGCCGATTTTGAAACAGCAGCAGAGAAAGCTGGCGGACATAGACGGCCATGATTACGCCAAATACGGCGTTGACCATCCGGGCGCAAAGCAACAGCGCTATGTTCTGCCGGGTAAAAAGCGACAGAACCCGCATGAGAATGCCCTGTATGATATAAGGAAGAATCGGCTGAAATGCGTAGGAACCGCCATATCCGCCGATGGCGACTTCGAATTCTTCCCCTGTGGGCAGTTTGCCGTAATTGCAGATAAACTGTGCGACTTTAAAACGGTTTACTTCGTCCGGCGGATCGCCGAAAGGCTGCAGAAAGGCAAAAGCGAGAACAGAGAGTAAAACGGCGGTATAAAACAGGATATTCGGGTCAAAGAGACGCTTTTTGCGCTTTTTCATGGACGATACTCCCTCTGTGGATTTATGGACATAAAATGCGTACTGCTGATTGGGACGGCGGGTCCGCGGGCAGTACGCATTGCTTGCTTATTTTTCCTGAACGGTATCGGCAATCAACTGCCGCATTTCATTTTTCCTTTTTCCAAGGGCAAATGCCAGTTCTGCATAGAGGTTGTCCTCGGCCAGTTTAAAATAACGCTCATCCGTCGCCGTACTCTTTTTGCCCTGTGCCGACCGCTGTTTTTTCCGAATGTAGAGATTCTTGATAATGCTGATCAGCGCCGTGGGGCTGCAACTGCGGATGGCATCCTTGTACGTCTGTTCGCGGAGCTTGTCGTTGGAGATCCAGGCGGCTTCCACTTCGGGAATTTTATGGATGATTTCCCATGCCTGTGCTTCATTCAACGCTTTTCTGAGTGTTGATTCCGCCATATCCGTCGGCACATATAATCTGGCGTTTTTGTTTTCTACGGGAACGAGCAGGTAATATAACTTATTTTTGTCTGCATTTGGGAGATCCGGATGCAAAATATCATCAATCCGGCAAACACCATTATTTGCCTTTATTACATAGTCACCAATCTCATACACGACAATCCCTCCTTCTTATAGTATATAAGTTGTTAAAAATAAAAGTTATTTCTATTATATCATAAAAAGTATACAAAAATCAAAGGAATTTTTCTGCGAAATGCACAAGGAGAGTGAGACGCTGTCTTGCAAAACTTTTCGTGACAAGGTTTTTCAGCAGAATAAAAAAGCAGGACCGTACAAAAGCCTGCAAGCTTTCCTACGGTCCTGTCATATCACAGATTTTTATT
>CATLGN010000038.1 GCA_949935685.1 uncultured Lachnospiraceae bacterium
TATCCAGCAGCGGGTCGGGACTTGGCGCAAACGCATTCCCCCGGTCATCCACGCCCATCAAGTACCGCAGCCAGCCGGCAAACACAAGCGGAATCCCTTCCAGATCATCCACCGACAGACTGTCCGTAGCCTCTTATGCTTTGATCGTCTCGCCGAAGCGGATGGAAAGTTTCTGAGACGTATCCGTCGCAATCCGCTGCGGCGTATCCGGCATAAAAGGATTGGGGATACGCAGCCCCAGTACTTCATCAATAAACTGTTTCGGATCAAGAATACCCGGATTGACGACAACCGGTAGTCCTTCCTGATACCCGATACGCTCCACCAACGCTTTCAGCGCCGGATTTTTCATCTCCTCCGAAATCAGCTCATATCCGAGCAGACAGCCGAATACCGCCAGCGTCGTATGCAGCGGATTCAGACAGGTACACACTTTCATCTTTTCCACCTTGTCCACCGTTGCCCGCTCGGTAAAGATCACGCCCGTCTCCGCAAGCGCGGGTCTGCCGTTCGGAAAAGCGTCTTCGATTACCAGATACTGACATTCCTCGGCATTGACAAAAGGCGCCACCCACGTGTTTTTGCTTGTCACCGCCTGTTCCAGCCCTTCGATGTGATCCGCTTCCAGTATCGCCTCCACCTTCGGGTCGGGACGCGGCGTAATCTTATCGATCATGCTCCAGGGGAACGAGAGACAGTCCGAATCGTTCACGTAATCGAGAAATCCCTGCTCCGCTTTCCCACTCTTCGTCCATTCTTCCGCAAAGGCTAAAACGGCAGCCTTTAATTTGTCACCGTTATGGGAACAGTTGTCCATACTGACAAGCGCCAGCGGCAGTCTGCCATGCAGATACCGCGTATAGACAAGCGCACATACCTTGCCCAGATAACTCTCCGGCCTCTGCGGGCCGTCCTCCAGATCGCGTTTTACCGCGGGCAGCATATCGCCTCTGCCATCCACCAGGCTATACCCTTTCTCCGTGATCGTAAAGCTGGCCATCTGCAGCGACGGCGCGGCAAAAATCTCCTGCAGTCTGGAAAACTCGCTGTCATTCTCACTGTCCAGAATCAACGATTCCACGATGCTGCCGATTACCGTCTTCTCCACTTCCCCGCTGCTTTTCAGCGTTACGAGAATGCTGTAATCATCATGCGGGCGGTACATCTTTTCGATAATCTCATAGTCAAACCCTTCCGCCACGATCAGCCCGGTCTCACTCTTTCCCGTTTCCATCAACTGCTGCATCAGATTGGCCTGAAATGCCCGGAAAATATTGCCCGCTCCGAAATGAATCCATGCGGGATTTTGCTTCGTCGCTTCCGTCATGGCATCCCGGTCATAGTCCGGCACATGATACCCGGCCCTTTTCCATGCGGCCGTATCCGTAAGTCCCTGTCTGTCTAATCTCATTTTTACCTCCTGCGGTATATTACCGCGCGTTCGCCTTTACGATTGCTTCCCATAATCCGTTCAGATAGGTCGCGCCAAGCGCCCTGTCATACAGGCCATAGCCCGGCATCGCCACTTCGCCCCATATCATCCTGCCGTGATCAGGACGAATCGGCCCGTCGAAACCGATGTCATACAACGCTTTCATAATTTCATACATATCAAAACTGCCGTCTGCGGAGAGATGCGCCGCTTCCTCGAAATCGCCCGGATAATTGTGCTGCAGATTGCGCACATGTGCAAAATGCACCCGTCCTTTCAGCGCGCGTATCATGCCCGGCAGATCGTTGTCAGGATTCGTCCCATACGAGCCGGAACAGAATGTCACGCCGTTGTGCGGATTATCCACCATTTCCATCATCCGTTTGATATTCGGCAGATTCGTTATTATGCGGGGCAGCCCGAATACGCTCCACGCCGGATCATCGGGATGGATAGCCATATTGATATTGTATTTGTCACAGACCGGCATAATCGCTTCCAGAAAATATTGCAGATTGGCGAACAGTTTTTCCTCGTCCACGTCCTGATACATAGCAAACAATTCCTTTGTCCGCTCCATCCGCTCCGGCTCCCACCCCGGCATTACATAGCCGTTCGTATCGTCTGATATGGAGGCAAACATTTTCTCCGGGTCAAGATTGTCCACAGTCTCCTGATGATACGCCAGCACTGTCGAACCGTCGGGACGCACTCTGGCCAGCTCTGTCCGCGTCCAGTCAAAAACCGGCATAAAGTTATAGCAGACCATATGAATATCTTCCTGTCCGAGTTTTTCCAGCGTTTTACTATAATTCTCAATATATTTGTCTCTCTCCGGCAGACCGATCTTGATCGCGTCGTGGATATTCACACTCTCAATACCCGCGACATGCAGGCCGGCCGCCGCGACCTCCGCCTTCATAGCCCGGATCGCATCCCGGTCCCATTCATCCCCCGGAGCTGTCTCGTACAGTGTCGTGATGACCCCTGTCACACCCGGAATCTGCCGGATTTGCTGCAATGTCACAGAATCCGATTTACTCCCATACCAGCGTAATGTCATTTCCATAAAACCCTTCTCCTTTCTTCCGCTTCCATATATTATATCCGTTTCCGCGCCTATACAAAGTCTTCTCGCATTGGCGTAAAAATATCCAGCAAAATTCCTTCTTCCAGACAGACGCAGCCATGTTCAATGCCGTCTTTTTTCAACATGCTGTCACCGGGATTTACGATCTTTTTCTCTCCTTTTATCGTAAATTCAAACCTGCCGCTGACCACATAGGTAATCTGCGTATGCGGATGATGGTGCAGCGCGCCCACCGCTCCTTTTTCAAAGTGATTTTCCACGACCATCAGTTCATCCGTATACGACAGAATCTTCCTCCGTACACCGCTTCCGGCCTCCTGCCAATCAATTTCCGCACCGAAATTCCAGATATTGTTTTTTTCTGTTTTCATTCTGCCTGCCCTCCTGCTTTTTTCATATATACATACAACGCGATAATCAGCGCCAGATCCAGCACCACGACAACAACGACCGAACTCATCCCATATACAATGCCCGCCCGCTCCGCTATCCTGCCGATAATCATCGGCATCAGAATCGAACCGAAGCTGGCCGTCGTCAGCATAAAACTCCATGTCATCGAATATTTCTGTATCATTCCGCCGCAAAACGACACCGTCGTCGGATAAATTGCGGCCATACTGTACCCAAACCCCATGATGCCAAGGATAATCGGCGCCGTGCTTCGGGAAATCAGCAAACCAAAGAAAAACAAGACAATTCCGACCCCCATCGCCAGCAGCATTTTTTCCTTTTTCACCCGCCCGGAAAGTCCCGCCGCCGTCAGTCTCCCCGCCAGCATCATAATCCAGAGCACACTGGCCATCAACTGCGACAGCGAATCGCTCAAAAGCCCCGTATCAACAAAATATGTAATCATCCATCCAATCACGCCCTGCTCCGCACACAGGTAAAAAAACATCGTAAGGGTACAGAGGTAAAAAAGCGGCTCCCGGAAAAATCCAAACGCATTGTCCTCTTTCCGGCCGTTCTTTTTTTTGACTTCTTTCCCAGATTCCACCGGCGTCAGAAAATACAAAATCCAGCTCAGAATTCCCGCAAAGACAAGAAAATAACAGGCATAAATCCAGTTTTCCGCATGGCTGCGCGTCAATACCGTCAGAAAAATCGGAAATAAAAATGCCCCGACGGAAAACATGGCGTGCAGCACATTGAGAAACCCCGCCCGTCCCGGCGCAAGGTTATTGATCGTATAATTGCCAAAGTTACTCGATGCGCCCCGGGCCAGACCTGTCATAAAAAATGCCAGCGCCAGCGTAACATGGCTCCCTCCGGCTATAATCAGAATATAGGACAATGCAAAACAGGCGTTAAACAACAATATGCTTTTTTTGCGACCGATCAGGACAGGCAGCGCGCCCGCCGCAAAACCGGATACCAGATTGCCCACCGAGTGCAGGCTCACGATCATCCCCGCAAAAGCATAGTTCAGTCCCTGTGATTCCCGGATAAAGGGCAGAAGGGAACCGATTGAAAGCGCCAGCATCCCGTTTAACATAAATGTCAGATAGACAAAACAAAGCTGCTTTTTTTCATCCGCCGTTTTCAGATACCCCATATTCCGTTTCCTCTCCTTCTCCGGCGCAGGACAGAATCGCTTCGATCACCGCACCGTATTTCTTTCGATAATATGCATATACCGGCAAAGTAGCCGCCCGAAATTTCTGTTTTTCCTCCGGGGAAAGCCGTATCTCCTGCACCTGGCAGGCAAGCGCCCGTTCTCTGGCCTGTCTCTCATGCACGCTCCACAGCTCTCTTTCATACAAGGCCGACTCCCGGGCACACTCCCGTATAATCTGCCGGTCACTCTCCGAGAGCTGCTCCCATGTATGCGCGGCGCAAATCTGCATTTCCGGCACCCGCGCATGTTCATCCACCGTGAAATAGCCGGCCACCTCATAATGCTGCATGGCCTCATACGACGACCAGTTATTTTCCGCACCGTCCGCCTGTCCGCGCTCCAGCGCGGCATATACCTGATCATAGGGCATCTGTACCGGTATGGCTCCCATCGCCGTGATCACCTCAGACATCACGGCCGATTCCTGCACTCGAATCCGCAGCCCTTCCATATCTTCCAGTGTCTCGATCGGACGCGTGGAAGAATAGAAGCTTCTGGCGCCCGCATCATACCACGAAAGTCCGATCAGGCCGCAGTCCTGCGGATAACTGAGAAAGCGTCCGCCGATTTCTCCGTCCAATACCCGCCACATATGCTCCGAATCTTCATACAAATACGGAAGCTGCAACACCTTCATCTCCGGTACATATTCCGAAATCTGCGACAGTGACACCCGGGCGAAATCGATCCCGCCATAGCGCATCTGTTTGATTACCTCTCCCTCCGATCCCAGTACGCCCTCCGCTTCCACCCGGATGCGGATACGCCCCTGTGTCCGCTCTTCCACCAACTGTGCAAACTTCAAAGCGCCCAGTGTCGTCGGATAATCCGCCGTCTGATTTTCCGCATAGGAAAATACATAGACCGGCGCCGTCTCTTTCTTTCGACCTGCCAGAAACAGGATAAAAAGCGCCGCAGACACTGTGATAAACAGTATCGGCAATCGCCGCCTTTTCCATTTTTTCCGTTTCTCCGCGTCCATCCGTACCCCCGTCTTACTGCCTGCCGTCCCGTACGGCTGCCAGCCCGCTCCGATACTCGCTCGGCGTCACACCGGTAATCCGTTTAAAAACTTTGGTAAAATAACCGGAATCGTGATACCCCACGCTCCGACTGACGTCTTTTATATTAATCGTAAGATCACACAACAATTCCTTTGCCTTTTCCACGCGCAGTTCCGACAGATACATAATAAAATTTTTATCAAAATTCTGCCGGAAAAACTTACAGAAATATACATCCGAGTAATGCAGGGCAGCAGCCGCATCCTGCAGGCAAATATCTTCCATATAATGTGCTTCGATGTATTCACGCGTCCGATTGACCAAAACCTGATTTTTCACCAATTCCTGTCTTTCATCCTCCCGCTGCAGGGCAGCAGCCGACCGCTCCCGCTTTTCGGTCCGCCGCCCGGCAACAGCTTCCTCCAAAACCGCAATCAGTTCCTCTCTGGAACCCGGTTTCAGCAGATAGTCCAACGCCTGCACCCGAATTGCCCGCTTTGCAAAGTCAAACTCATCATAGGCCGTAAGAAAGATAATACTACATTCCCGATTTTCCCTGCGGATCATTTCCGCCGCCTCCAGACCGTCAATGCCCGGCATGGAAATATCCAACAGCGCAATCTGGCATTTCTTTTCCCGGCACAGTTCGACGGCTTCCCGGCCATTGACGGCCTGACATATTTCCATTTGATCTCCGAAATGATTCCGAATCGCCTTGCTGACAACCATCCGCTCGATTGGTTCATCATCTGCGATCAGAATGCGGTATCTCTCAACGCTCAAACTACCGTCCTTTCTCATCCGGGATACGGATGCTCACAATCGTGCCATATCCCGCCTTGCTGTATATCCGCATACGGCCTGTGTCATACATAATATGTAATCTTTTACAGATATTAAAGAGACCGATACTGCCCCGACCCGTATCTTCCTGTTCCATACCGCGGCGCAGGGCGGCCAGTACATCCCGTTCCATGCCTACGCCGTTATCCGCAACAGCAATGCATATCATTCCACTGCGTTCCCGAATGCGGATTTGAATGCGCCCGCCTTCTTCCTTTGGAGCCAGCCCATGAATAATGGCATTCTCCACAAGCGGCTGAAACGTAAAAGCCGGAATCATAACCCTTTCACCGTCCACCTGACAGTCAATTCCACAGGTGATCCTGCTGCCAAAGCGCATTTCCTGCAAAAACATATAATCCCGGATCACCTTCAGTTCCCGCGCCAGCGATACCTTTTCCTCCGGTGTCTTCAGATTATACCGAAACAGAAAACTCAGGGATTGTATCATCCGCTCCGTCGTCTGCGCCCCTTCCAGATCTGCCATACCGCCGATCACATTCAGCGTATTAAACAGGAAATGGGGATTGATCTGACTTTTCAGCAATGCCAGTTCCATCGCATCCAGACGCCCGGCGATCTCCAGCTTTTCCAGTTCTTCCGCATGGTACAAATCCAGCGCTTTCCGCCGTTCTTCCAACGCCATGATATATTCCCCGGTAGCATATTTCATCTTATTAAAAGCGCGTACCAGATCGCCCAGCTCATCTTCATTTTGTGTCTGTACATCCGCAATGTAAAAATCGTTTTCCGCTATTTTCCGGGAGGCCTCCGCCAGCTCCGTAACCGGCGCTACGATTGAGCGGTTCATCAGCCCCGACAGCTTGCGAATGCAGAGAAAAAACAAAATTTCCATTATGATAATCACGGCGGGTACAATGATAATCGTCTCCACTTTTCCGGCATAAATATCCGCGCCGTCTTCCATCGTATCCCGCATCAACTGCTCCGCATAACGCTGCAGAAAATCCTGCATATCGTATACTTCATACAAAATACCGATATATTCCGCCGATTTTTCTTCGGCGCGCAGAATCTGATCACGTTTTTCACAATATACCGCATACAGATTCCTGACTGCCCACGTTCGGGCATACCGCTTTTCCCCTGTTTTTTTATAATCATAGGGAAGCTGTTTCACAGCGCCGGCAGTCTTTTCCATTGCCTGTTGCAATTCCGTAAAGACATCGCTGTTCCCGTTTCTGATATATGTCTGAAACAGTTCCGTCTCCGCCTCCATACACTGTACAAAATTACCGGCCAGAGAATTATCCATCAAAATAGCGGAAAAATCCAGCAGCGAAGCTTTGATTGCCCAGACGGCCAGAAAAATAGACAACAGAATAATAAAAAAGACCGCATTGGTGAACAATTTTATCTTCTGTTTGATCGTCCGTATCCGCCACAGTTTTCCCAATCGCTGTCTCATCAGCTAATCCGCTTCCGCCTCCGATTCTGCTTTTTTCTCTGCCGCTTTCATGATAACGGGCAGTCCGCACTGCGTACTGCCCATATCTTTTCCGTGTCTCTCACCACTACTCCCGAAACTTTTCTATGCCCCCGAAGCATTGATATGAGCTTTTACATATTGATAAAAACTGTCTTTTTCTCTTCCCAGGACCCGATTGGTCAGCATATAACCATGTCTTTTATCCGTAAAAACCATAACCATACCGGCTTCTTTTGCCACCCGGTTCACCCGGTTCCAGCGTATCAGCTCCCGTTTGCCGTTCAGCGACACATGAATGCCGTCCTCTCCGAACGCCAGCTCCGCTCCCTGCGGGACGACGGCCGCCTGCGCCTTCGCTTTCAGATAGACTACCAACGGCTGCACGACCGGAACAAGCAGGCAGGCCAGAAACAAAAACGCCTGTATCACATCGTTCGCCTCATTCCAGAACCGAACGGCCAATCCGATCATAGCCGCCCCAAAAACAAGATTGCACATGCCCACAAGCGAATGATAGGTATGATACATGGACAGCTTCCAGAAATCAACCGGTTTTATCTTTGTTTCATAATGATATTCCATATTTCCGGTCCTTTCTCCCGATACGGATACAGTCTGTTTTTCCTACAATAAATGCACATGCGGTCAGGAAAGCAGATTCGGAAGGAGCATACTGATTTCCGGGATAAACGTCAGAAGCAGTAATACAAATATCATACACAGATAGAAAGGCAGCGTCGCCTTTACCACCCGCTCCATCTTTACCTTGCCTACCGCAGAACCGATAAAGAGCACGGCTCCTACCGGCGGCGTCAACAGTCCAATACCACAGTTCAGCACCATCATAATACCGAACTGAATCGGATCAATACCGATCGAGGTCGCAATCGGCAGCAAAATCGGGGTCGCAATCAGAATGATCGGCGCCATATCCATAATGCATCCCAGAACAAGCAGAATCAGATTCAGCAGAATCGCAATCAGAATCGGATTGTTCGTCAAGCCAATAATCGCATTGGCAGCCAGACTCGGCACATGCAGCATTGTCAGGCAATACCCGAAAATGCTGGATGTGGAAATCAGGATCAAAACAATCGACAATGTATCGATGCAGTCTCCCAATACCCGCCATACGCCCTTCCAGTCCAGTCCCTTATAGATATAAACACTGACGATCAGACTGTAAATAACGGCGATCGCCGCGGACTCCGTAGCCGTAAACCAACCGAACACAACGCCGAATACAACGATAATAACCGCCGCCAGCGCCCAGAAGGAAATCAAAAACTGCTTTCCCAAAACCTTCAGGCTGAATTTGTCTCCCTTTGGATAGTTCCGGCGTTTGGAAATAATATAAGAACCGACCATCAGGGAAACGGCAAGCAGCGCCCCCGGAATATAGCCTGCCAGAAACAGGCTGCCCACAGAAATACCGCCCGCGGACATCGCATAAATAACCATATTATGGCTCGGCGGCACGAGAAGTCCCTCACAGGAAGACGTAATCGTAACGGCCGTGGAAAAATCATCGTCATATCCCTGATCTACCATCATAGGAATCAGAATACTTCCCAGAGAAGCCGTATCAGCGGAAGCGGAACCGGAAATACCGCCGAAGAAATAGGAGGCCACGATGTTTACCATAGCCATACCGCCGGTCATCCAGCCCACACAGGCGTTTGCCAGTGCAATCAGCTTTTCCGAAATACCGCCGCTGCCCATCAGGCAGCCCATCGTGATGAAAAAAGGAACGGCCATCAGACTGAATGAACTGATACCCTTAACCATCTGCTGACAAATCGTCGTCAACGGCAGCCCCTGATACAACAGGCAAAGGAGAGAAGAAAGGGCAACCGCATAGGCAACCGGAAAGCGTAAGAAAATCATAACCATAAAACTGATCAGCAATACAAGAATCGCCGTTGTCTCTGCACTCATGCTTCCTCCCCCTTTACAAATATTTTCTTTATATGACTGTAAATTGTCTCAATCTCAAAGAGCAGCATAGCCACCCCGGCCACAGGCACCGGAAAATACATCCAGAAGCGGGAAACCTTCGGCATGCTGACATAAGTCCCCTTTGCCCCAAGTCCGGACGCATACTGCCAGCCCACTACAATCATAACGACAGCCAAACCCAAAACGCACAGGTCGGCCAGAATATCAAGAAACAAAAGTAACCCCTTCGGCAGATACCGGTCAAATGCTGTCATACGGATATGCGCCCCCCGGCGGATGGCAAGCGCTGCCGCCAGCACCGCCATATATGACATACACGTCAGAACAAC
>CATLGN010000039.1 GCA_949935685.1 uncultured Lachnospiraceae bacterium
GCCAATGCCGAGTTTGAAAATGTCTTGCGGATGTTGATACGGGAAATCGGAAAATTTGACGGCAGCATTCTGCATAACGAACCGAGGGATCTTACGTTTAAAATCGTGCGGGATACCCGTTTCAGTCATGACAAATCGCCTTACAATCCTGCGTTCCGCGCTCATATTTCATCGAAAGGAAAGCTGCCGGTCCCCGTCGGCTATTACCTCATGATAAAACCCGGCGACCAGTCGTTTCTGGGAGGCGGCTTATTTGCGGATATGTTTCGGGATGCAACGAAGAGGATACGGGATTCGATTGCACAAAATGGCGAAGAGTGGGAAACGATCATACATGCTCCGGCGTTTGCACAATACTTTACGGTACGGGGCACGGCGTTAAAAAATGTTCCCGCGGGATATGAGAAAGAACATCCGCAGGCGGAATATCTGAAAAATAAGAGCTGGTATCTGGAATATCCGCTGAAGGATGAAGTGTTTGGCGACGCCGGGGAATTTTGTGTTAAGGCAGCCGGGATTTTCCAAATCATGAAACCGTTTAACGACTTTTTAAACAGGGCGCTTGCGGGATTCGAAATGCCGGCAAGATAACGAAACGGCAGACTTTGCCTGTCTGTAGAAAAATATACACTTGACGAACCGCCCATCTTTTAATAAACTTTAATAAAATATTATTAAAATACTTTTTAAAAGATGGAGGGAGAAAAAGTGAAAAAAAAATATACAATCGGACTGGATTATGGTACGCTGTCAGGGAGAGGAATTCTGGCAGACTGTGAAAATGGAGAGGTGATAGCCAGCGCTGTCAAAGAATACGATCATGGTGTGATGGATGCGGAGCTCTGCGCGGGCCGGGAAAGGCTTCCCGCCGGTTGGGCGTTGGAACATCCGGCCGATTATATCGCAGTCCTGGACAGCGTTGTGCCCGCGCTTTTGCGGGAATCGGGCGTCGATCCACGGGAAATCATCGGAATCGGCATTGACTTTACCGCCTGTACGATATTGCCGGTTGATGAAAACGGGGTGCCGTTATGCGAGACAGAAGCGTTTCGCAACAGAAGAAACGCTTATGTGAAGCTCTGGAAGCATCATGGCGCGCAGAGATACGCCGACCGCATCAACCGTTATCTGGAGACAAGGGGACTGGCGGATTCTCCCCGGTTCGGCGGTAAGGTTTCCCCGGAGCTGATGCTTCCCAAAGTGTTGGAAATGCTTGACGAAGATCCGGAAATTTACGAGGCGGCGGACGCGATCCTGGAAGCGGGCGACTGGCTGACGCGCGTTTTGACGGGAGATCACACGAGAAGCTGTTCCATGGCGGGCTATAAGGCCTGGTGGAATGACCGGGAAGGGTATCCTGAGGAAGAATTTTTTACGGGTATTGATAGACGGCTTGCCGATTTTACCGGGAAGAAATTAGCCGGACGGGTGACGGGGGTCGGTGAGAAGGCCGGCACGCTTTCGGCAGAGTGGGCGGCGCGTCTGGGGCTTTGCGCGGGAACGGTTGTCGCGCCGACGATTATTGATTCTCATGCCGGTGTGCCCGGCAGCGGCGTCTGCACAAAAGAGCAGCTTATGCTGGTGCTCGGCACGTCCAGCGTTATGGTTGGACTCAGCGAGACGCCCTGTTCGGGGAGCGGCATTCTGGGCGGGGTAAAGGATGCGGTGGTACCGGGATATTATGCGCTGGAATCCGGTCTCGCCTCGGTGGGAGATTTGTTTGAATGGTTTGTCGGCCGTTTTGTGCCGCCCTGTCTGGTCACAGAAGCGGAGGAGAAGGGACAGAATATACATACGCTTCTCAGTGAGAAGGCTGCCCGTATCAGGCCGGGCAGCTCCGGCCTTCTGGCGCTTGACTGGTGGAACGGGAACAAGACGCCGTTTGTTGACGGAGAGCTGAAAGGCGCGCTGATCGGCCTGTCGCTTCGCACGAGGCCGGAGGAGATCTATCGGGCGCTGATAGAATCGACGGCATATGGCACCAGACGGATTCTGGAACTCTATGAAGAAAACGGTCTCTCCGTGCGGGAGATTATCTGCAGCGGCGGCATTTCCCTGAAAAATCCGCTGCTGATGCAGATTTATGCGGACGTTCTCGGAAAACCGCTGAAGGTGGCCGCAAGCGAACAGGCGGCGGCGCTTGGCTCCGCGATCTATGCCGCGCTGTCAGCCGGCGCGGGCAAGGGCGGCTATGACTGCTATGCGGAAGCAGTCCGCAATATGAGCCGGGTGAGAGATATTGTTTATGAGCCGGACAGAGACAGCCATGCCCGCTATACGGAGATTTACGCCGTTTATAAAGCGTACAGTGAGATCATGGGCAGCAGCAGCCGCGGCATTATGAGAAGGCTCAGTGAACTGCAGACGGAGTAAGGGGAAGATAAGATGGGATTGAGTAATGCCGAGATTAAGAAGGTAAACCGAAATGATATATTGCGCTATTTGCTGAAATCCGATATAGTTTCCAAAAACCGGATTGCGCACGATCTGGAGCTTACCGTGCCGACTGTCACCAGCGCGCTGAACGACCTGCAGGCGCTCGGTCTGGCCAGAGAGGACGGCGCCATGGATTCCAACGGCGGGCGCAAATCGATGGGCTATCGCTGCAATAAGGACGCGAAATATGCGATCGGGGTTAATATTGCGAGAAATTCCGTGGATCTGGCCATTGTGGATCTGTCTGTGGAGCCTGTCTGCAAAAAGCATGAGAGAGTGCAGATGCATGGACAGCTTGCGTCCTATGAATGGCTGCAGCGATTTATCGCTTCCGCAATCGACGAGGCGGGCCTCGAGAAAGAAAAGATTCTGGGAATCGGGTACGCGCTGCCGGCCATTATCGACGAAAGCGGCACACAGATCTACGGACTGCACGAGGAAATGGATCTCTCATGGGATTTTTATGAGATTGCCAGAACGTGGTTTCCGTATCCGGCCGTTTTGCAGCGAGAGGCCGTATGCGCGGGGGTTGCGGCCGCAAATGACCTGCACATAGAGAAAGCGGTTGTCTATCTCAATCTGTCGTCTTCCGTCGGCGGCGCCGTGATCCGCAGGAATGAGCCGGTGGATCTGGGGATCAACTGCAGGAAGGGGGAATTCGGGCATCTCACGCTCGTACCCCACGGAAGGCAATGCTTTTGCGGGCGCAAGGGCTGTGTGAATGCGTATTGCTCCACGGACAATCTGAGCGCTTTGACGGATGGGGATCTCGGCCTTTTTTTTGAGCGGCTTCGCGGGGGAGAGGCTGCGCATATGGCAGTCTGGGAAGAATATCTGGAATATCTGGCGCTGACAATCCATAATCTGATGACCTGCTTCGACGAAAAACTGATTCTGGGCGGCGATCTGGCGGGATACCTGCCTCCCTATATGGGAATGATCCGGGAAAAGGTTGCGGTTTATGATCATTACCTGAGAGACGCGATGTATCTCAGTTACGGCATGCTGGAGTTTGATGCGGCGTCGATCGGTGCGGCGGGCCATTTTATCATCAAATACTTTGCCAATATTTAAAGCCCTTTGCTATTTTAAGCAAAACTGAGCAATACATTTTGTGGAAAGCTGACAAAATGTATGGCTCTGTTTGCTTTGTGATTGACAAATATGACATACTGCATTATACTTTTGATAACAGTTTTAAAAAGATATTTTAAAACGAGTTAAAAAAGGGAGGGATGAAAAAATGAAAAGCGCTGTTTTCTTGGGCAGAAGAAACATTCAGGTGCAGGAGCGCGAAATACCGCACCCCGGACCGGGGGAAGCGCTGATTCAGGTAATGGCGTGCGGGGTCTGCGGATCGGATGTCCATATTTACGAGGGCGATCAGGGATCGACGGCGACGGTGCCGCCGCAGGTGCAGGGACACGAGTTTGCCGGCATCGTGGCGGAGACAGGCAGCGGCGTCACTGCCTGCCGGGTCGGCGACCGTGTCTGCGTGGATCCGGCCGACAACTGCAATGCCTGTTACTATTGTGCCAATGGCATGATGGGCCACTGTGAACATATGGGGGCGATCGGCACGAACATTGACGGCGGTTTCTCGCAGTACTGTGTCGTTCCCGCACGGCTGGTGCATCATCTGGCGGATGATGTGACATGGATACAGGGAGCGATGGCAGAGCCGCTGGCATGCTGTATCAACGGCGCCGACCGCAGCGATATAAGAGTCAGCGACAATGTGGTTATCTATGGCGGCGGCATGATTGGCCTGCTCCTGCTGCAGCTTGCCCGGCTGCGGGGAGCCGCGAATGTCGTTTTGGTGGAACCGTCAGAGGCCAAGCGGGAGATGGCGCGACAGCTTGGCGCTGCGATTACGATCGACCCGACGGTGGAAAATGTGAAGGACACGCTTCGGATGCATGGTCTGACGCATATTCAGTCGGTGATTGAGACATGTGGTCTCAAGAGCACATCGGAGGAGGCGATTGATATTGTCGACCGGCGGGGGACGGTTCTTCTCTTTGCGGTGACAAAGGTGGATGCGGCGATGAATCTGATGACCTATCAGCTTTTTCAGAAAGAGCTGACAGTCAGGGGTTCCTATTGCAGCCCTTACGACATGGGCCGCGCCGTGGAACTGATCAATGCACACCGCATCGACGTGACGACGATGCTGGCCGGCACAAGGCCGCTGGAGGGGCTTGCGGAGATTCTTGCCGATCCGGCCATGCGGGCACAGGGAAAGTGGGTAATCCTTCCCAATGGTTCGGTTGACTGACTTGGTTTTCGGGCACAATATTGGTAACGGTTTTATTAAGAAAAGGAGAAAAAATATGAAGAGAAAAGCAGCAGCGTGTTTTATGGCACTGACGATGATATTGGGACTTACGGCGTGCGGTTCCGGAAACGCGGCGCCGCCGGCGCAAAACGCGGATTCACCGGCCGCTGACAGTGTGCAGGAGGAAACGACAGAGGCCGGGGCCGCGGCAGAAAATGGGGCAGAGGCAGCCGCAGAAGGCACAGGCACGGTTCGGGGGACGGATACGGGCCTCAAGATCGGACTTGCGGTGCAGACGCTCAGCAATCAGGTCTGGGCGCAGCAGGCGGAGCGGATTCAGGCGGACGCCAAAGAAGGCGGCAATGAAGTGACCGTTGTCGACTGTAACGGCAATGCCAACACACAGATCAATCAGCTTGAAAACTTTATTTCTTCGGGTGTGGATGCCATCATTGTAAATCCGGTTGATCCCGAAGCGATTGAAGAAGTGTGCAAAGAAGCCCGCAGCGCCGGCATTATGGTTATGTCATGGGACGAGGAAATGACGAATTCCGATATTAACTGGCTGATCGATAACTATGATCTCGGCTGTGAGATCGGCAGCCAGGCGGCGGCATGGATCAATGAAAAATTCGGCGACAGCGGCTGTGAAGTTGTCGTACTCGGCTATCCGCAGACGCCGATACTGAAACAGAGAGAGGACGGCATTCTGGATAAGCTCGCCGAACTGGCGCCGGCAGCGACCGTTGTGGCAAATCAGCCGGCGATCGATACGACGGAAGGGCTGAATGCGATGGAGACGATTCTGCAGTCCCACCCCGATGTCAAAGTTGTCTGCTGTATCGGCGGCGGCGGCGCGGCGGGTTCCAATGAGGCGCTGAAAGGATTCTATGGTTCCGAATATCCGGATGACATCGGTATCTTTTCCACTGACCTGACAGATGAGACGATCGCGTCGATGCAGAACAATGAATTCAACAAAGTGTGCGTTGCCATTACCGGCAATTCCTATGTCTGCGGCGATGCTGCCTATCAGCTTGTCATTGACAAAGAGTCCGGCAAAGAGATGGAACAGAATGTTTACAGAACGCTGATTCCCGTTACGACGGATAACCTTGCGGAGATGACAGAGGGATTATAATCTGTCTGTCTTACATCCGGCATGGCCCGTTTCCCATACGGGCCATGTCATCCCTGATAACACCGGATGATCTCTGTGATACGGAAAGGAGACAGGAAAAACATGAATATAGAAGACAATATTCTGGAATTAAAACATATTTCCAAATATTATCCGGGCGTCACCGCGCTGCAGGACGTCTCACTCAGCGTACGACGCGGCGAGATCCATGCCCTGATCGGGGAAAACGGCGCGGGCAAATCGACGCTGATCAAGACATGCAGCGGGGCGATTGCGCCGTCAGAGGGCGAAATTGTGATCAATGGGAAAAGCTTTCGGCGTATGACACCGAAAGTGTCGGAGGAAAACGGCATCGGTGTGATCTATCAGGAATTCAATCTGGTCGGCGATCTGACGGTGGCGGAGAATATTTTTCTCGGCCGGGCGATTCGCAAAGGCATTATGGTTGATTTCAAAGCGATGGAGCGACAGGCGCAGGGGATTCTGGATTCGCTGCGTATGAAGATCAGTCCGTCGGCGCTGGTCAGAGATCTCTCCGTGGGCTATCAGCAGATGGTCGAGATCGCAAAAGCCATGTCGCAGAACGCGCAGGTTCTCATTATGGACGAACCGTCGGCGCCGCTGACCAATGCGGAAGTGGAGAGTATGTTTGCCGTCGTTGACCTTTTGAAAGAAAAAGGCGTGACCATTATCTATATCTCCCATCGTCTGGAGGAAATATTCCGTCTGTCAGACCGGATTACCGTATTGCGCGACGGGCAGTATATCGTCACGCTGGACACGAAACATTCCAGTGAAGAAGAGCTGATCCGGTATATGGTGGGACGGCAGCTTCAGGAAGTGTATCCGAAGCGGGATCCCGGCTGTGTGCAGGATGAGGTTGTCTTTGAAGCCGATATGGTCTGTGGAAACGGCGATACGAATATCAGCCTGCAGATACATAAGGGGGAAGTGCTCGGCCTGGGCGGCCTGGTCGGAGCCGGACGCACGGAATTTGCCGAAATGGTATTTGGAGCCCGGAAAAAGACTTCCGGGAAATTTTTCTTCAAGGGAAAAGAAATTCATCCCAGAACGCCGAAAGAGGCCATTGCCGCCGGAATCGGTCTGGTGCCGGAGGACAGAAAGGCGAAAGGGGCGCTGCTCGGTCTGAGCATTCAGGAGAATATCAATATGCCCGTCTATCACCGCATTTCCAAAGGCGCCGTGATTGATTACAAAAAAGCGCGCAATACCGCGCAGCAGTATAAAGAGGAGCTTTCCATCAAGACGCCCTCTGTCGGACAGATGGTCAAAAACCTGAGCGGCGGCAATCAGCAGAAAGTGATTCTCGCCAAGTGGCTGGCAGCGGAATCGGAACTGCTGATTTTTGACGAGCCCACACGGGGGATCGACGTGGGGGCAAAGCAGGAGATTTATACACTGATCAACACGCTTGTGGAACAGGGAAAGGCCATTCTGATGATCTCTTCCGAAATGGAGGAACTTATGGGGATGTCCGACCGCATCATTGTTCTGGCGGAAGGGTGTGTGAGCGGCGAGATTGCCAGGCCGGAGTTTGATCAGGAGACGATTATGAAGCTGGCCTCGAAAGAGAGAAAGGATGGATAACATGAAAGCGAATAAAGTTTTGGATACCGTAAAAAGCAGGATCATCTATATTTTCCTTCTGGTTATGATTCTGTTTTTTTCCGCTGCCAGCTCCAATTTTCTGACTGTGCGGAATCTGATGAATGTCGTAAAGCAGGTTGCGATTTATGGGATTGCTTCCGTCGGTATGACGTACGTGATTCTCCTTGGCGGCATCGATCTTTCCATCGGTTCGATCATATCGCTGATCAATATTGTCGCCGCTTATGCGATGGTAAATCTGGGCATGAATCCGCTGCTTGTGGTTTTGCTCTCGCTGCTGATCAGCACGGCGATCGGTTTTATGAACGGCATCGTTATCTCGCAGCTCCGTATGCCGGAGCTGATTGTCACCTTTGCGGCGCAGACGATCTTTGCCGGACTGGCTTACATTATCTGTAACGGCACACCGATTTCCCGCTTCCCGGATTCGTTTCTTGTGATCGGACAGGGGTATGTGGGACCGATTCCGATTCCGGTCGTCATTATGGTTATCATTTTTGCGATCGGCTGGTTTATCAGCGAAAAGACCTACTTTGGGCGTTATTTTTATGCGCTGGGCGGGAATGAAGAGGCGGCGCAGCTCTCCGGCATCAATGTCAAAAAGGTGAAATGTCTGGTGTATTCGCTGTCCGGTCTCTTTGCCGGTATCGCGGGCCTTGTCATGCTGGCGCGGGCCAATACCGGACAGCCGAACGCGGGCGTCGGCTATGAATTTGACGTGATCACCTGTGTGGTTCTCGGCGGCGTCAGCACGACCGGCGGCTCCGGTAAGATGTCGAACGTCATCGCCGGCGTTATGATTATCGGCGTTCTGCAAAACGGTATGGTGCTGCTCGACGTCAGCTCATATGCACAGATGGTTGTGAAGGGTGTTATCCTGCTGATTGCGGTCGGAGCGGACTGCGTACAGAAATACCGCCTGCAGGAAGTAAAGAAAGCGGCGGAATAAATCATTTTTTTAAACAAGGGGTGAGGATATGAAAGGTAAAATGAAAACAGCGATTATGACAGATGTCGGCAAGGTGGAATTGACCGAAAGAGAGATCCCGCAGATTGGAAGGGATGAAGTTCTGGTGCGGGTGGAATATGTCGGGGTCTGCGGCTCGGATCTGCATTATTTTGAAAATGGGGGAATCGGTCCCAATATTGTGCATCCGCCGTTTGTGCTCGGACATGAGGCGGGCGGCACGGTCGTGGAGACAGGAGCGGATGTCACCGGTTTACAGGTGGGCGACCGCGTTGCGCTGGAACCGGGAAAGACTTGCGGACACTGCGAATTTTGCAGAACCGGCAGATATAATCTCTGCCCGGATGTCGTCTTTTTTGCGACGCCTCCGGTCGACGGTGTTTTTCAGGAATACGTCGCGCATGAGGCCGGACTTTGTTTTAAAATACCGGACAATATGGACACGATGGAAGCGGCGCTGATTGAGCCGCTTGCCGTGGGCTTTCACGCGGCCAGACAGGGCGGGGCGCAGTCCGGTCAAACGGCGGTCGTCACGGGAGCGGGCTGCATCGGGCTTGTCTCCATGATGGCGCTGAAGGCCATGGGCGTGACGAAGATCATAGCGGTTGACATTATGCAAAAGCGTCTGGATAAGGCCCTGGAACTTGCCGCAACCGATGTGATCAACGGAAAAGAGCAGGATACGGTTGCGGAGGTTATGAAGCTGACAGGCGGCATGGGGCCGGATCTGGTGATTGAGACGGCCGGCACGGAGATCACAACCGCGCAGGCGATTCAATTTTGTAAAAAGGGAGGAACCATCGTGCTGGTAGGCTACTCCCCTTCCGGTGAGATGACGCTGCCGATGAGCCTGGCGCTCGATAAGGAGCTGACTTTCCAGACGGTCTTCCGTTACCGCCATATTTATCCGCTGGCAATCGAGGCCGTTGCCTCCGGGCGCGTCAATTTGAAAGGCATTGTCACCAATGTATTTTCGCTGGACGACATCCAGAATGCGATGGATCAGAGCGTCAGAGACAAGGCGGATATAGTAAAATCCGTGATCAGAATCACGGCGGATGCTCAATGAGCCACCTCATCAGCAAATGGCCAGACAGGCACGACAAAGGCAACAAATAGTCTGGTGGGTGTTTTGCCACTATAAAAAGAAAAGAAGAATCCCTCGGCTGTACGCCATTACGGTCGGGGGATTCGTTTTTTGCCTACATGGATTTCTCCACATT
>CATLGN010000040.1 GCA_949935685.1 uncultured Lachnospiraceae bacterium
GTATATCGGGTAAAGGGGATTTATCCGTGTGTGGAACACAATACGGTCGAGGATGTCTGGAGCGGTGTTCTGCGGCTGCTGGAGGATACGGAGTGACAAAAAAGGCGGCGTTTCTGGATCGGGACGGGACGATCAATATTGACCGGGGCTATGTGTATCGGAAGGAAGCGTTCACCTTTCTGCCGGATGCGGTCGCAGGCATGAAAAAACTGCAGAAGATGGGCTTTCAACTGATCGTGATCACCAATCAGTCGGGGATTGCGAGAGGATATTATACGGAGGCGCAGTTTCGGGAGCTGAACGCATGGATGACGCGGCGGCTTTGCGCCTGCGGCGTCCGGCTGACAGACAGCTATTATTGCCCGCATCTGGAAGGCGGAGTGTGCAGGGAATATGCGCGTGCATGCACATGCAGAAAACCGGCGACCGGTCTGTTTCTGCGGGCTGTCCGGGAACATAACATCGATTTGGCATCGTCGGTTGCCATCGGCGATAAGATGCGGGATTTGACAATTTGTGAGAACGGAATGACACGGGGGTTTCTGCTGTATGCGGGTGTAACGGAAAAGACGGGAAATCTGTACCGCCTGTCAGGCGGCATCCTGCAGGCGGCGCAACTGCTGGAGGATACGGAAGAAAATGGAGCAGTGGATTTGGGAAGCAATGAAAGAAAAGGAAACACTTTTGCAAAAGTGCCGGACAGGGGGGTTCCTGCAGCAGGTGGAACAGGCGGGACGGGCAGCCAGCCGTGCGATTCGGACCGGGCATAAGGTGCTGGCGGCGGGAAACGGCGGGAGCGCTGCCGACGCACAGCATTTTGTGGGAGAACTGGTCGGGCGTTTTCTGCGGGAGCGGGCGGCTCTGCCCGCGGTATCGCTCTGCACCGATCCTTCTACGGTGACAAGCATCGGCAATGATTATGGTTATGAACAGGTTTTTGCGAGACAGGTGCAGGGACTTGGCGCGGCAGGCGATGTCTTTCTGGGAATTTCGACGAGCGGCCGTTCCCCCAATATCGTATGCGCCATGCGGGAAGCCCGCAAACGGGGAATGACGGTGATCGGACTGCTCGGCGGGGACGGCGGCGCGGCGCTGCCGCTCTGCGATATTGCGCTTGTAGTGCCGGCCGATAAAGCGGCGCGCATTCAGGAAGTGCATACGTTTGTGGTACATATTTTATGTGAGATGATCGAACGCGGTATACAGTAAGGGGGGGGGCGGGAGAAACAATGCGTGACAGGGAGAGAATTGCCGCGGCTGTTTTGCGGAAGTTTCCGGAGAAAAAGGTGATGGTGATTGGCGACCTGATCGTAGATGAATACGTGATGGGAAGTGTGCGGCGGATTTCACCGGAAGCGCCGGTTCCGGTGCTGTATTATCAGGAGACAGACCGCAAGGCGGGCGGCGCATCCAATGTAGCGCATAATCTGCACACTCTGGGCTGCCGGGTCTGTCTGGCCGGCGTGGCCGGAGAGGATGGGGCGGGCAGATGGCTGCGCCGGTACATGGAGGCGATGTCTGTGGAGACGCGGGACATTATCCCGGAAAGCGGAAGGAATACGATCGTAAAAACGCGGGTTGCCACAAAAGGGCAGCAGCTTTTGCGGATTGACAGGGAGAAGACGGGCAGCATCGGGGAGCAGACAAAACAGGGCCTGCTTGCGGCGCTGCAGAGCCGTGTGCCGGAGCTGGATGCGGTGATTCTCTCGGACTATCAGAAAGGCGTTTTGGATGATGCCGCTCTGACGGCGGATGTGATTCGCATATGCAAGGAACATCGGATTCTGGTGGCGGTGGACTCGAAGAGCCACCGGATCGGCGCTTTCCGGGGCGCGGACTTTGTGAAGCCGAATAATCTGGAGCTGGAGGAGGCGGTGGGATTTCGGATTGCAAATGACGCGGATATGGACCGGGCGGGAAACCTGTATCTGGAACAGTCAGGCGCCGGATGCCTGATCGTTACACGCGGACATCGCGGCATCTCTGTTTTCCGGCCCGGCGTAAGGCGGATGGACTTTCCCGCGATTCCGGCGCAAGTGTATGATGTCACCGGTGCGGGGGATACCGTGATCAGCACCATTGTGCTCGGTCTGGCGAGCGGCCTTTTACTGGAAGAGGCAGTCAGGCTCGCGAATGTGGCGGCGGCCATTGTGATCGGGAAAGTGGGGACAGCGGCCGTGACGGGAAAGGAACTGATCGAGAAAGTATATGAGGAACAAGATTGTGGCACAGGATGTGCTGATTGAGAAGATAAAGGAATGCCGGAAGCGGGGGATGCGCATTGTTTCCACGAGCGGCTGTTTTGACATCCTGCATGCGGGGCATGTGATGTATCTGGAAGAAGCCAGAGAGCGGGGCGATATATTGATCGTTCTGCTGAATGCGGATAGTTCGGTGCGGATGCTGAAGGGGCCGCAGCGGCCGGTCGTGCCGCAGGAGGAGCGGGCGGCGGTGCTGGCCGGTCTGGCAGCGGTGGACTATGTATGCGTATTTTCCGAAAGGACGCCCTGCGGCCTGATCGGACGGCTGCAGCCGGATATTGTGGTCAAGGGCGGTGATTATCGGGGCCAGGCCATACCGGAGATGGAAACGGTACAGGCATATGGCGGTGCGGTACAGTATGTGAGCCTGGCGGCGGGCTGTTCGTCGACCGCCATTATAGAGCGAATCAAAAGGAGTATGTGAAATGGTAATTGTAACAGGCGGCGCAGGATTTATCGGAAGCTGTATCGTCAGGATGCTCAATGATATGGGGATCGATGATATTGTGATTGTCGATCATATCGGAGCGACGGACAAATGGCGGAATCTGTGCAATAAACGTTACCGGGAGTATGTGGGCCGCGACCGTTTTCCGGCGCTGCTGCCCTCGTATGCGGGCGGCACGGATCTGATCATCCATATGGGGGCGTGTTCTGCCACGACGGAACGGGATTTTGATTTTCTGTATGCGAATAACTTTGCCTACACAAAGATGCTGTGGGAATTTTGCGCGGAACATCAGATCCGCTTTTTCTATGCCAGCAGTGCGGCCACATATGGCGACGGCAGTATGGGATTTGACGATACGGCGGACATTGGGGCTCTGCGTCCGCTGAACGGGTATGGATATTCCAAGCATATCTTCGATCTGTGGGCGCGGAAGCAGGAGAAAAGACCCCGGCAGCATGTGGGGTTTAAGTTTTTTAATGTCTATGGCCCCAATGAATATTGCAAGGGGAGTATGGCGAGCGTTGTATTCCATGCCTGTCGGAAGATTGTGGAGACGGGGGAAATGGGGCTGTTTCGCTCGTATCGGGATGATTTCGAAGACGGAAAGCAGATGCGGGACTTTGTCTATGTAAAGGATATATGCCGGGTGGTGCGTTATATGATGGAACATCCCGACATCGACGGTCTGTATAATCTGGGGACCGGACAGGCCGGAACTTTTTATGACCTGACGGCAGCCGTCTTCCGGGCGATGGGACGGGAACCGGTTATCCGGTATATCGACATGCCCGATGCGCTGCAAAAAACGTATCAGTATTATACGCAGGCGGAAATGGATAAGCTGCGCAAGGCCGGATATTCGGAGCGGTTTTACAGTCTGGAAGACGGTGTTACGGACTATGTACAGCGGTATCTGATGAAAGGATATGAAATTTATTAAATTATGATTTACTTCGTGACCGGCTTTCTGCTGCTGTGCTGCGTGGCGGAAACCGCGCTTTTGATCAAAGATGAGGGAATTGTCGCCGGATTGCTCGCGTCTGCAGCGCAGGTGCGGGCGGCGAAGGGGAGCGGCGCGGTTGTACGGCCTGCCTTTTCGATGATCTGCGGCAAGGTAAAAGACAGAATTCCTGTGTTACGGCGCGGCGGATATACGGACGATTTTGTACATATTGCGTTCCATCCGTCGGGCGGGCTTGGAGATTATATTGTCAGCGCGAAGATTGTGGAGGAACTGCAGGCTGCCGCCGCCTGCCGGATTACGGTTTTCTGCGAACATATGGAGTATGGCAGAGCGGTTTATACGCCGCGGGAAGGTGTGGACGTCTGTTCCTATGACGGATTTGAAGCGACACGCCACAGCTATGATCTGGCATTGCAGGCGGAACACTTTATCCATGTCAGGAATTGGAATCCAAAGCGGTTGTCTGCGCTGGCGCCGCATTTGTATCAGAAAATCGACTGTCTGTGCAGTCACTGGGATACGGTATATATCCCGGTCAGGCAGCAGTGGTGGCGGGAACGGCTCCGTTTTGCACAGTGCGAAATCTTTGGCTGGAACCGTTGGACAGAGCTGCGGATGGGCGGGGTATTTTCCATCGAAGATATGCATATCACGATGCCGATGGACGAAGCGTATCGGATGCGATGGGAAGAAATGGGACTGGCAAACCGGCAGTATCTGACGTTTAATTATGGCGCGGACAAAATGCGGGCCGAGGGGACGCAGATCAAACTATGGCCGAAAGCATATTATGAAAAACTCTTATCCGAACTGCACCGCTGCCGGCCGGGGATTTTGCTTGTGCAGATCGGCAGCGGGAGCTGCGAAAAGATTGCGGGGGCGGATTTGTACATACTGGGACAAAGCCTGGAACTGACCAAGTGGGTACTGGCAGGCTCCGCGGTTCACATCGACTGTGAGGGCGGTCTTGTCCATCTGGCGGCGCAGCTCGATACGCGCTGTGTGGTTATGTTTGGGCCGACGCCGGTGCATATGTACGGGTATGCGCAGAATGTCAATCTGCAGGCGGAGGGGTGCGCGTATTGTATGGGATTTCATAAGGACTGGGCGTATCGATGCCTGAGAACAGGCGGACGCGCGGCATGTCTGGAAAGGATAAAACCGAAACGGGTGCTGGAGGCGTGTCTGGGGATTGTGGATGAAGTCTGCACATTGAGGAAAATGTAATGAAACGATTTGCCATTGATATACGAAGATACTGGAAATATATAAAGTATGCGGCAAAGGCCGATTTGGAAACGGAAGTGACCAATGCATATCTGGAATGGTTCTGGTGGATTCTTGAGCCGGTTTGCAATATGTTGATCTATTATTTTATTTTTGGTGTTGTATTCCATAATCAGGAGCAATATTATCTTGTTTTTATTTATTCTGCAATTACCATGTGGACTTTTTTTAATAAAGTTGTAACAACCAGTGTGCAGCTTGTCAAACACAGTAAGTCGATTGTATCCAGAGTGTATGTCCCCAAGCCGATTTTGCTGATTCAGAAAATGGGAGTGAATGTGTTTAAAATGATAATATCGTGCGGGATTGTTATTGTATTGATGATTCCATACAGAATTTCTGTCGACTATCATTTGTTTCTGCTCATCCCTGTTTTTATCACGTTTTTTATATTTACATATGGCTGCGCCTGTTTTCTGATGCATTTCGGTGTCTATGTCGAGGATCTTTCCTATATTGTGAATATTGTGCTGCGCATGGTCTTTTATTTTACGGGCGTTTTTTATTCCGTTTCACAGAAATTTCCCAAACCGATCGGAATGATAGCGGAAAAGGTTAATCCGTTGGCTTTTCTGATTGCGTCTATGCGGAACGCCTTAATGTACAAAACAGATACCGATTGTCGGGCGCTCATGTTCTGGTTTGTGTTTTCCTGTATGCTTGCGGTGGGCGGAACGCGGCTCGTATACAAAAATGAGAATAACTATGTAAAGGTGATTTGATATGGACAATGCTGCCATTGTGATTGAAGATCTCTGCATCGATTACAAACCGCTGAAAAATATGTCAATTATGAAAACGTTTTTTCACCGGCATACGGAAAAAGAAAAGGTATTTCATGCGGTAAAACATGTTTCCTTTATGGTGAATAAGGGCGAGATACTGGGGATTGTTGGTAAAAACGGCAGTGGAAAATCGACAATGCTTCGCTCGATCGCCGGCATTTTTCAACCGGATTCCGGAAGCATTGATCTGCGTGGGCATTCCGTTTCTCTGATGTCGATCGGCGTTGGTTTTCACGATCAGCTCAGCGGAAGAAAGAACATTATTCTGTCAGGGATGCTGCTTGGATTTACGGAAAAAGAGATGCTGGAGAAGATGGAATCGATTATCGCGTTTGCTGAAATCGGGGAATTTATTGATATGCCGGTCAGAACCTATTCCAGCGGTATGTACTCCAAACTTGCCTTTGCGATTACGGCGAATCTGGAGACGGACATTGTATTGATTGACGAGGTTTTAAGTGTCGGTGATGCAAACTTTAAGAAAAAGAGTCTGGCAAAAATGAAAGAACTGATTTCAGATGAAAGAAAAACAGTGGTCATGGTATCGCATGATATGAGTACGATGCAGACCTTGTGTGACCGCATTTTGTGGATTGACAAAGGCGAGGTCGTTCTGACAGGCAGTTCGGAGGAAGTGATTGGAAAATATCTGGCGTTTATGAATTGAGGAATATTATGTATTATTATCGGGAAATGCGGGAGCTTATTGAAAAATACGGAAGCCGATATTCGGATAAACCGCGTACGGCAATGATAAGAATGATTTTTTGGAACCTGCTTTATATTTTTAAAGGTTCGAAGGATTCGGGGAGCGGTGTGCGAGGAAGATGGAATGCTGAGTGGATGGAAAAAGAATATGCGTCCATGATGCAGAAATACAGTATGTTATATGGTGATGCCGTTAATTACCTGCATTCCCGGTTGTTGGAAAAAGAGAAAGAACAATACATGCTGAAAATCAGATGGAACAAGCAGGTTATCCCCGATGGGGAAGCAGTACACATAGTCTTTATTACGGATAACGCGTATGCCTTTCCGACTTCCATTGCAATTTCCTCAATCACATATCACTGTAATCCGGCGGTGGATTACCGGATTCATGTTATCGGGGTGGATCTGGAAGATGAGATGAAACAGATGTTGATCAAATCGGGGAAACGTGTCGATTGCATTGAAACATCGGAGTGTCAGTGTGATGTGGACTTTACACATGAACATGTGTCAAAAGCTGCGCTGTTTAAATTTAAAATAGCCGATTTGTTTCCCGATTATGACAAAATATTGTATCTTGATTCCGATATGATCGTCCTGAACGATTTGTCGGAATTATATTGGACTGATATAGAAGGAAAGTACGGTGCGGCTGTAACGGACTATCATATTGCAAAAAAAGGGTATCGGGGGTTATCACAGATAAAAACAAAGCATTATTTTAATTCGGGTATGCTTTTGATGAATCTGGAGGAAATGCGAAAGCATTATCTGCCGGAGAAATTGCTTTCCAAAAAGAAAGAGATCAGTAAAAATACGGTCTTCTCGTTTATGGATCAGGATACGTTTAATATAATATGTGGGGACAAAATGCTGCTGCTGTCGGTGAAGTACAATTTTCTCAACTGTTATTATGAGGAGATGGAACGGTACGAAATGCATAAGCTGACAGGGATTGACTTTGAAGAAATATGCCGGATATATGAGCGGCCGACTGTTCTGCATATCGGAGGGAAATACAAACCGTGGAAAGGTATTTTAGGAGAAAAACGGTTGTTGTATGACAAGTACATGCTGATCAACAGACTGTACAGGGAGATTTGAAGAGATGTGGGAAGAGTATTATAGCAAGATGGAAACGCTGATCTGCGATTACGAAAGGGTATACAGAGGACGGCGCCACCGGTATGCCGCGCTTAAGCTGGCAGTCTGGAATCTGCTGTATCTGTTTTCGCCGCAGAGGCGTACGCCGTGTTACGGATTACTGAAAATTGCCTTTGTTTCTTCCGGCGGACTGGGAGATCATTTGCTGTTTGCCAATTATGTATATCATTTTTGGAAGAAGTTTTCCGGCGATGCGATACAGATGGATATATTTTTTAAGGATAAATTTCATCTTGCGCCGCATGTATTCCGGCAGGGCAGTGAATGGTGCAGTCAATATTATGAATGGAAAGAACTGAAAAAAGAAAATTATGATCTGGTATTGGATTTGGCGGGATTTCCGAAGATCGAGAGGATAGACAAAAGCAGAATACGGAAATTGTCACCGGCTATTCTGGAGTATACGGAATTCTGTGAAAAATACAAGGTGTACTGCAGATCAGCCTTTCGGGGAAACGCCTATGGAATGAGCAAACTGTGTGAGCTGGAGGGACGGACGATTGTGCAGCGGGGCGATATTTATCATCTGCTCGGCATTACCGGGATACGGTATCCGCTTTTTATCGACTTGAGAGAGGAAGACTATCTGCGTTTTCTTGGTCTGGAAAACAGGACGTTTATTACCGTCCAGACGGGGATCGACAGCATTTATAAATCGCATGTAAAGCAGTGGCCGGCAGAGTATTGGAGAGACCTCATACAGCGGATTCGGACAAAGCATGCCGAACTTGTTATTGTTCAGGTTGGAAATTCCGGTTTATGCTGCGTGGATGAGGGGAGACACGATTTGAATCTGCTCGGGAAGACCGATCTTGAGCAGATCAAGGTTCTGCTGAAAAACAGCCGCATACATATTGATATTGAAGGAGGGTTGGTTCATCTGCGCAATGCGCTGCAGGGCGGGATCTCGATTGTGCTGTTTGGACCGACTTCCGCAGCGTTTTTCGGTTATGCAGATAATTGCAATATCAGCTCCGGCGTGTGCAGTCAATCCTGCTACCAGATGACAACGGACTGGCCATACCGCTGCCCGAAGTCAAAAAATGAGATTGGGGATTGCATGCAGGCGATTGACGCAGAGACGGTTTTTGGATATTTTGAGGAAATCTACAATGGATGAAAAACTGGTAGAAGAAGTAAAAGAAGTAAAGCGCAAAATGGATCTGATGGCCAGAGCGATTGCTTCCAACGACGCTTTTATGGGAAATGAGGAAAAATTACTGGAAGCGGTGCGGGCAAAGATGCCGTATTTATCCGTGCAGGTGATCGGGCGGAAAGGGATCCGCTTTTCATTTCTGCTCAGCGCACGGGACACCTGTATGGTAAAACATATGTGGGGGGGGGTATCAGGGCGTCCATTCGGAACAGGAGCTGTTGCATTTTTTCCGGCTGGCTGAAGAATATTATGGGAGCAAACCGGAAAAAGGGAAGATATTTTGCGACATAGGAGGAAATATAGGAACGACATCCATATATGTAAAGAAGGAATTTCCCGCATTGGATGTGATTGCTTTTGAACCGAACAGGGAAAACTGTCGTGTTTTTACAATAAACTGTATTTTAAATGATTGTGAGGTTGACCTGCGTCAGACAGGGCTTGGCAGAGCGGCGGAAACGGCAGTGCTCGCATTAAGCCCTGATAATATGGGCAATCACAGAATTTGGAACAGCGGCGTGGAGAATCGAAAAACAGAGAATGTCCGTATCAGTACTTTTGATTGGGAAATGAAACGTAACAGGGGCGATATTGGATATGTGTGGATTGATGTGGAGGGATACGAGGGAGACGTTCTGGAGGGCATGCGGAAAACACTGGACAGAAAAAAGTTTCCGATCTGGATGGAATTTTGTCCGCAGATGTTGGAGGAAAGCGGTTCCATGCCTGTATTGCGGGATATGCTGCATTGTTATTTCAGAGGATATATAGACAGACATAATATAAAAAGAGTTTGTCCTGTGGATGAGATTGATACGCTGGCAGAATCATTGAAAGGAGGAAACGCGACGGACTTATTTCT
>CATLGN010000041.1 GCA_949935685.1 uncultured Lachnospiraceae bacterium
AATCATTCCTTCTTTGGCTGCATATTTATAATCATGGATCGTAAAGTCACCATGGCCGGAAAACAAGAGCCTGCGGCCTCCAAAGGTAGCATCCGACCCGATCAGCAATGTCTGTGAGTATCCGGCCTGCTGCAGAATATCCCCCAATGCGTTCGTTCCTTCAAAGAAAGCATCCTGGGTATTCATCTGATTGTTCTCCAGCGGAATTGACAGAGGCAGTCCTGCTGACTGTGCAAACATTGCCGCGACCGTCCAGGTTGTCTGGGGCATGGAATATCCGCCGTTCAGCGCAGTCTCCGATCCGGAAAAGTCTTCATTTTGCTGGGCAATCTCTGTCAATTCCGGAATATAGCTGATGTCAAAAGCACCGCCGTTCTCCACATCCGCATAGGTCGTCTCCATAGATTCAAGAAAAATATAGATCAGATTCCTCTTTTGTTCCGGGAAACGGATCGACACATCATCCGCATTCACATAATTATCTTCAATAAATGTGGAATATGTGCTCTTATTTTTCGAATAATTCGCAATGTCCAGTCGAACCCATGCCATATTCAGATAATAGCCTGCAAGTGCTACGGAACATACCAGGATCCCTGCCATAGACGTATGATACATCCATCTTCTTTTCCGCAGAACGATCATTAAAATAAAAATAAGCAGCAGAGCCAATATCGATGCCGGAACACAGTATCCCACATATTCCATAATAATCTCTTCACTGGTCCCTTCCATCGGAGAATTCAGAAGGTATGCCACCTCATCCATGGTCAGGTAGCTCCATGTCTCGAACATCCACCGAATGCTGTTGCTCAGTAAAACAGAAACAAATCCCAGAACAATGACAATCACTGCTTCTAAAACAAGTAAGATCCCTTTTATCGTTTTCACAAACACACTTTTCGCATTCATCTTTTCTCTCAATTTCTGTTCATTTGTATTGCCTGATGATACAGAAAGTCTTCCTCCTGCAGCTTTTCTGTAATAAATTTGATTCACAAACAGCAGACGTATATGCAGTCTGCCGTCTTCATTCCTAAATGCTTACTCCACCGTTACGGATTTGGCCAGATTCCTCGGCTTATCCACATCGCATCCCTTCCCTACGGATATATAATACCCAAACAACTGCAATGGTATGATAGCAAGTGAATTGGTAAAATATTGATTCGTTTCCGGAATATAGATCACATAATCCGCCGCCCGCTTTACATCTCCGTTTCCCTCATTGGTCACTGCCAGCACAAATGCTCCTCTTGTCCTGACCTCTACCATATTGCTGATCATCTTCTTATACAGCTTTTCCTGAGTCAAGACCGCCGCTACAAGGGTTCCCTCCTCGATCAGGGAGATCGTACCATGTTTTAACTCTCCCGCCGCATAAGCTTCCGAATGAATATAGGAAATCTCCTTTAGTTTCAGCGAACCCTCCAGTGAGATCGCATAGTCGATCCCCCTGCCGATAAAAAACACATCCCTTGCCCCGATATACCGATTGGCAAAATGCTGTATCTTTTCCTTATTATTTAAAAGCAGTTCAATCTGATCCGGCAGACGTTTCAAGTCCCGCAGCAGCAGACGATACATCCGCTCGTCAACCGTCTTTTTCACACAGGCGAATTTTACGGCCAGCAGATACAGCGCGATTAACTGTGCACTGTACGCCTTTGTCGTGGCCACGGCGATCTCCGGCCCGGCCCAGGTATACATCACATGATCGGCTTCCCGGGCAATGGAACTGCCCACCACATTTACAATCCCCAATACGGCGAACCCGCGCTGTTTCGCCTCCCGGATTGCCGCCAGTGTATCTGCCGTCTCACCCGACTGACTGACCGCAATGACCATGGCGCCTTCTTCCAGTATCGGATTGCGATAACGGAATTCGGACGCCAGATCCACCTCCACGGGAATCCGCGCCAGCCCTTCCAGCACATACTTGCCCGTTACGCCGGCATGATAGGCCGAACCGCAGGCCACAATATGTATTTTCCGCACTTCCCGGATTTCGTCATCGCTCATGCCAAGTTCTTCGATCTCAATCCGGTCCTTTTTAAGCCTTGGGAGCAGCGTATCCGTCACGGTTTTGGGCTGTTCATACATCTCTTTCAGCATGAAATGCTCATAGCCCGCTTTTTCCGCCGCATCCGCGTCCCACTCAATCGTCGTCGGCTCCTTTTCGATCTCTTCCTCGTCCATTGTATAAAAATGCATATGGTCGGCTTCCAGACGCACCACTTCCTGTTCCGCCACAAAATATACCGTTCTCGTATAGCGCAGGACGGCGGGCACATCGGACGCGATAAAACAGCCGTCGGCACTCTGTCCCACAATCAACGGACTGCCCTTTCTGGCCGCAAAGATCTCACCCGGATGATCGGCAAACATAATGCCGAGCGCATAGGAGCCCTCAATTCTGTGCAGCACCTTGAGAATCGTCTCCAGCGGATTGCCGTTATAATAATAGTCCAGAAGCTGCGCCGCCACTTCCGTATCCGTTTCCGATACAAAATCATAACCCTTTTTCAGCAGCTTGTTTTTCAGCGGAATATAATTCTCGATAATGCCATTGTGCACGACCGTAATCGTCTTATCCCGGTTGCAATGCGGATGGGAATTGACATCGTTCGGCACGCCGTGCGTCGCCCATCTCGTATGGCCGATGCCGACCGTGCCCGGCATCGTCTCGCCCCCATGCGTCAGCTCCTCCAGCACCTTCAGGCGGCCCACCGCCTTTGTCACATTGACCTTCTCCCCGTCGAACACCGCCATGCCCGCCGAGTCATATCCTCTGTATTCCAGCTTCGCCAGACCGTCCAGTATGACTGGCGCCGCCTGCCGCTTTCCGATAAATCCCACGATTCCGCACATAATAAAACCTGCCTTCCCGGCATTACTGCCAATAATTGCGATTCATACTGCATGTTACAACCAGCTTTTGCGGCAGCATCTTATAATGCCTGCCAAGCTGATACCCCAGATACTTCCAGCCGCTTCCCCAGAGCATTGGCAGAATCAGGAATCCGTTTCCGGTCCGCGACAGATGTCCCGTCAATTCTTTTACAAGGCGAAGCCCTTCCGACTCGGAGCGGACAGAGCGGAAGATTTCCGGATAGTCCGCCTGTGAAACGCCCAGGTCAAAATTCCGGTGAAAATTTTCCCGCCATGTATAATCATGCGAATGCAGCACGCGCGCACGGGCCGTATAGGCGATCCTGCCGCCCGCCTTTACGACGCCGGCCGCATAAATCATATCTTCATTAAATATCGTATGGCGGATAAAGCCGCCCAATTCATCAAAAGTGCGTCTGTCGTAAGCCGCGCAGGCATTGGAACAGAAAAATGTCTTAATCCCGAGTTCTTCCAGATCTCCCTGCCCCTTCAGGCGCGATTCCTCCGGGTAATTAAAATTTTTGATATAAGCCTCCACAGGGCCGCACCCTTCCTTCGGGAGCTGTCTGGCGTAGCTGACCACCGCTTCACCGAGACGCAGCGGTTCCAGCAGACGCTCCAGCAGAAATGCGTCCGCCGGTATGGCATCCTGTGTCATACAGACAAAATAAGGCGCCTTTGACCGCCGCACACCCTGATTTCTCGTATTTCCATGGTCAAATTCCCACTGTGAGATATGATGGACTTCCATATTGGGATATTTTTTGATATTTTTCTTGCCGTATTTCAGACGTTCGAAATATTTTTCTTCCGTGTTCATAACGATGATCCGGCCCGGCCGCACGCTCTGGGAGTCCAGCGCTTCCAAAAGCCGGATAAACTCCTCTCCCGGCTTGCAGGTCGGTATGATCACATCTGCGATTGCTTCCATCTTTTTCCCTCATCTGCGCGCCTTTGCAGGCACGGTTCCCCTCATTGGTTCGTTACAGGCGTAAAAGGGGCCGAAATTCGGCCCCTTCCGATTATATCATTCGCCCGCTCCCGCGACCTCATCGCCATCCTTTTTCGAAAATTCTTCGGCCGCGGTATTGACATATTTTCCGGTATCGTTTGCCACCTTTTTACTGAATTCTTCCACTTCCGAAGAAATCTGATAATCATCCTCGTCAAACAGGAATCTGTGCAGTTCCACGACATTGGACGCCAAATCCTGCGGGATTACACAGCTTCCCTTGCTGCCGACCCGTCCGGTCGTACGATACTGCTCAAACGGGAACCCGTCGTCCGCGACAACGGAATAGTTCCCCAGATCACTCAGGACGGAAAGAATCTCCTTCACATCCAGAGAAGTGGATACGTTATTCATAACGCCGTTTACAATATCGTTCAGCTCCGATACGCTTGCATGCTTTGCCTTCTCCGAAACCGCCGCGATAACCCTCCGCTGCCGCTGCGCACGTTCAAAGTCATTGCCGACATAGCGGATCCGGCAGTACGCCGTAGCCTGCAGGCCGTTCAATGTCTGCATCCCCGCCTGTGTCACTTTCGTATAATCTTTGCCCTCCGTCGCCTCATAGTGGACAATATCGCCGTCCCGGCCGACCTCTCTGCCGACCATACTGATCTGGTAGTTGTTCAGATGCTCGATCTCCGATTGCTTTACGTCGATCTCCACGCCGCCAAGGGCGTCGATCACTTCGATCAAGCCGTCGAATCCCACGGTAATATAGTCCGTGATATTCATATCCAGATTTTTGTTCAGCATCGTAATCGCCTGCTCCGGCCCGCCCTTTGCATAAGCCGCATTACATTTATTATATTGGTCATTGCCCAGATTCAGATACGTATCGCGGAACACGGAGACCAGTTTGACATCCCCTGTGTCCAGATTAATCGAAGCGATGATAATGGTGTCGCTCCGGGTCCCCTTGCCGAGCGCGCCCTCCCGGGAATCCACGCCGAACATCGCGATGTTCCGATAGCCCTTCATCACCTCGTTGGTTTCCACATTTTCATTCATCTCCATCACGACACGTTCCTCGTCGATCTGGATCCGCTCTACCTTTTCCGTCTTCAAAACCGTATATAAAAATCCAAGCATAACGACCAGAATCAGAATCTCCGCCACAAACAGCATCGTGCGCTTCCGCCTTCTGGCAGCCTTCTTTTTCGCAGACATATTCTTCTTGCCGCTCGCCCTTCTCATATCGGCGCTGCTGCTGACGCTTCCCGGACGGCCGGAACGGCCTGTGCCGCCGCTTCTTCCAGTGCCTGCAGAACGCCCCGCGCCCCCTGCTCTGTTTCCTGCTGTCCGCACCTGCCCGGAATGGCCTGCATCCGTACTTCTCATGCCGCTCGCGGAACGGCCCGCGCCGCCGCTGCTTCCAGTGCCTGCAGAACGCCCCGCACGCTCCGGTCTGCTTCCCGTCCCCCTCGCGCTGTCTGAACGACTTGTACCTGCCCCGTTTCTCGTTCTTCCTGTATTTCTGGCACTGCCCTGTGCATGTTTTGCATTCCCTGCATTCTTTGTTGACATCTTATCTCTTCTCCCTTGTCATTTGCATGTCCGCTAATATGCATTTTTATTGATGAAACCCTTAAATATGGTGAGAAACAGAATCTTAATGTCCATTCCCATCGTCCAGTTCTCAATATAAAATATATCGTAATCAATTCGTTTCCGAATCGAGGTATCTCCTCTGTAACCGTTGATCTGCGCCCATCCGGTCAGCCCCGGCCGCACCTGATGCTTGATCATATACCGGGGAATCTCCTCCCGGAATTTCTCGACAAACAGCGGCCGTTCCGGTCTGGGACCCACCAGGCTCATATCTCCCCGCAGGATATTATAGAGCTGCGGAAATTCGTCCAGACTCGTTCTGCGCAGAAATTTACCGATTTTTGTCACACGCGGGTCGTCTTTCACCGTCCACGCCTTTTTTTCGGCCGCTTCTTTCTGAATTTCCATCGTACGGAACTTGTACATCTTAAACGGCTTATTGTGCAGCCCGATCCGCTCCTGCTGAAAGATAACTGGCCCCGGACTGGACAGCTTCACGGCAATGGCCGTGACCAGCATAACCGGAGAGACCAAAACAAGTCCCGCCGCTGACCCGATAATGTCCACAAGCCGCTTCGCAATCCAGTTCAGCGTATTCGTCAGCGGCACATAACGGATATTGATCACCGGCAGCCCCATCAGATCTTCCGTATAGGGTCTGCTCGGAATCAGGCTGTTATAATCGGGTATGAATTTAGTATGCACACCTGACTTCTCACATAAATCGACAATTTCTTCCAGCCGCCCGTAATCCTGCAATGCCAGCGTAATGGCAATCTCATCCAGTCTGTTTTCGGGCAGAATAATCGTCAGATTGTCTATATCGCCGAGTACCTTGACCCCTTTGTATAATGTTCCCCGCGGAATCCGGTCGTCCAAAATCCCCCTGACCACATATCCCCACTGGGGATTGGCATTGATCCTTGTAATATATTCTTCCGCTGCCCTGGAATATCCCACCAGAAGAATATATTTCAGATTGTATCCTTTTCTGCGAAAATACTGCAGCGCATTGCGCAATATCTGACGGCTGAGCGTGGAAAGCACCACATTGACCACATAAAAAATCATGATCATCGTACGGGAAAAATCGGGCTGATTCACAACATACAATACAACAAGAAACAGGAGCACACCGGCCGTATTGGCCTTAACGATCCCGTATACCTCGTACTTCCTGCGGGCTGTCCGCTTGGACGTATACATATTAAAAAAATAATAGAGAATCACGTACCCCGGCACAATAAAATAAAGGGCATAGAAGTAAGTTTCCATTCCAAGAACGCCTACGCCCTGTCTCTTTGTCGCAAATGCGCTTTCAAACCGCAAATACCATGCCAGAATATAGGAACATGCCACGATAAGAGCATCTATCAGTAAATGTAATCGGTTAAAATATTTCTGATTATCCTTTATCATAACGGCATTGGATCTCCCATTCTCATAACATATTACAATAATATTACAAAAAGTACAACTTAAATTTTTCTTAACGATGCAGCCCGTGTATGAAAAGACTGCTCAGGAATTCCCCCTCCAGCTTCAGGCAAACCCGCAGAGACGGCCGGAAATCCGCGGTTTTCCGGGACTTTCCCGGAGAAAAACGGCACATCCGCAGACCGTTCCACAAACCGCGGGCATAAACCGCCCCATAACCCTTTTGCAGAAAAAACAAATATTTGATCAGAAATCCGCCCAGCAAAAACGGCAGATTGACCAATATCTGCGCCGGAGGCATATTCTTTCCGATCAGGTAGACACTGTTGCGGGACGAAAGGCGCACCTTGAACGCATTATAACGGGAGCCGGAAGAAGCGCTTCCCGCATGCCGCACAACGGCGTCCGGCGCAAAGCGGTTCGTATATCCCCGCATTCTGGCGCGATAACCGATGTCAATGTCCTCCAGATAGGCAAAGTACGCTTCGTCAAACAGGCCCAGTTCCAAAAGTATGTCTCTGCGATAGACGGCTGCGCCCCCGCACGCCGCAAATATATCGCAGGGAGTACGGTAAAGTGTCTGCGGCCTGCCCTTGCCCCGCGCAAAGGCCCATCCCAGCGCGCAGTAAAAATCGCCCGCGTCGTCGATGATTTCCGGATCCCGCAGGGAAACCATCTTTGCCCCGGCCGAAAAGCAGAGCGGATTGTGCCGGACCGCATCGGTCAACCGGCTGACAAAGCGCCGTTCCACAACCGTATCATTATTCAGCAGAATCACATACGGCGTATCGGCCGAGCGGATTCCCGCGTTGACCGCGGCGGAAAACCCCCGGTTTTGCGCAAAGCAGATCAGCCGCACATCGGGATATTCCCGCTGAACCAGCTCCCGGCTGCCATCCGTTGAGCCGTTGTCAACGACAATAACCGGAAACGCCGTCTCCTCACAGGCATACAGGGAATCCAGACAGTTTTTCAGATAATGTATTCCGTTCAGATTCGGTATAATCACCGTCGTATCTGCCATAACGCCGTTATTCCTTCCTTTTGTATCAGCCGTCCGTCCCGCAGTGAAACGGATCCCATAAAATCCGGTATCCCCGCTTCGCCGCCTCTGCGCCGAAACGGACGGCCGCGGCTGCCGGATCGTGCTCCTCGCTTCTGACCTGTTCCAGCAGCGGCCGCAGTTCTTCCCGCACCGTAATGTTCCGCAGGTCAACGCCCGCCGCATCCTGCTGTAATACGGCCCGGTGCATATAACCGCTGAATGATTTCGGCAAACCCGCATACAGCAGCGTCCCGTCCGCCCCATAGGCGCCGCCCGCGATTCTGCCCCGCCGGATCAGCCGGCCGCCTACCGCGCCCAGATCCGTGCGCTGCCGGAAAATATCTCCCGTATACGCCACCCGGAAAAATCCCAGATGCGGCAGAGGAATCACCCGCACCTGCCAGCCCTGCGCCCGGCAGAAATCGGCTACCGCCCGCCTGCCCGCCTCATAGGCATATCGCTTACTCTCCGGATTCTCCGCCGTGGAACCCGTATGGCAGCGCCAGTGATACAGAATATGGGGCACATGTACAATACGCTCCGGTTCCTCCCAGAGCCGCCGCGCCGCTCGCAGCACGAGATCATGATCCTGCGCGCCGTCAAACTCCCCGCGCAGTCCCAACGACTGTATCAGTTCCCGTTTCATAACGAGGAAATGGCAGATATAGTTATTACTCAATATTAAATCAAGATTAAATTTTACTTTTCTATGCGGTTCATAAAAACGCTTCATCTCACCGTCGCCCTTATCCTCATCGGAATAGAGCATCTGCGGCGCAATGCCCGTCTCCCGAACCACGCTCTGGATTGCCTCCATCATCCGGTACAGCGCGTCCGGTTCCAGGACATCATCATGGTCCAACAGTCCGATATAGCTTCCTGCGGCCGCCGCCAGCGCGGCATTTGTATTTTCGGAAATGCCTTTGTTTTCCTTAAGCCGCAGATAGCGAATCCGGCTGTCTTTATAGTGTCCCATTTCCCGTGTCAGTTTATCCGTAGGGCTGGCATCGGCAATAACCAGCTCCCAGTCCCCGTAAGTCTGCGCCTGGACCGAGGCAATCATCTCGTGAAAATGCCGTACATCCGTCTCATAGGCAGGCACCAGGACACTGAACAGCTCCCGCTTATCCCAGACCGCATCCCGCTGCATTTCCCGTTCCGCCGCGGACAGCAACCGCTTTTCATATGTCGTATCCCCGCCTGCGACCCGCTCCAGCGCGGCCCAAAATGCCGGCCCGATTCCGTTTTTCCGGCAATACCGATATGCTTTTTTGAAATTGGATAAACCGAATATCTTTTTCATCTGCCTTTTCCTGCGCGAAACAAATTGGATTCTGCGTCAGCAGAATCCAATGTCTCGCCCTACCCATTTCATTAAAACTTAAATCAGAAATTAACTTCTCCGTCATGCTCCATCAGCGCCACGCCCGTGACACCTTCCAACGCCTGCAGTTTCTGCAACATTTCCGCAGGCTGCTTTGCCCTGCACTCAATCACAAAATCCACGCCGGCCACGGAGGCATTGCGGGAGCGCACCGAAGGCCGTTTGCAGCTTCCTGTTACGATTTCCATAATCTGCGCCTCCTGCTCCAGCGAGCCACAGTTGACAACGAGAATCCCGCTGGCACTGCCGACCGGCGTCAATTCCAGCGCAAACAGGCCGATGGTGATAATCAGCGACGAAATCACCGCGATCT
>CATLGN010000042.1 GCA_949935685.1 uncultured Lachnospiraceae bacterium
ATTGATTTCCGTGCTCTCCGTATGGCAGGTGTTTCGCATCCGTCCGCTGTTTCGCAGACTGCCGCAGCGGATGGCCGCAGCGGAATATGTGAGGACGGCGGCCAGCTATCTGCTGCTGTTCGGGGCGTCTACTTTTATGATGAATCTGGATACGCTGATTTTGAAACGGGTGTCGGGAGATAATGAGGTCGTGGGATACTATACGGGGGTTGCCAATTTTGCAAAGATTCCCTATTATCTGCTGACGGCGTTTTATACGGTTGTGCTGCCGATTATTACAGGGTATTATATGCAGAATAAAATGCAGGAGGCGCGGGAAAAGATCGGAGATGTGCTAAAACTGATTCTGGGCTTTATTCTGCCGGTCGTCACCGTTGTGTCCGCGTCTTCCGGGCATATACTGGGGCTTTTTTATAAGCCCGGCTACAGACGCGGGGAAAATGCGCTGGCGATTCTCGTATTTGGCATCGCATTTTTGAGTATGACACTTGTATTTTCGATGATTCTTTCGGCGGCTGACCGGAAAAAGATGATCGCATGTATATCCGCGGGTATGCTGGCGGCACAGGCGGCGCTCTGTGTGGTGCTGACAAAGCTGTATTCCCTGACGGGGACGGCAGCGGCCACCCTGCTCGCGGCGGCCGCGGGTATGGTCTTTTCGGCGGCCGCGGTGCGGAATATTTTCGGCGCCGTCTGGAATCGGGAACATTCTCTGCTGCTCGGCGTCAATCTCATCGTCTATGTGTGGATGTTTGGCTTTTTCCGCCGCGTGGAGTTCCACAATTTCTTTCTGCTGGCCGCAGTGTGTGCTGTCTGTTATCTGGCGCTGGCCGGCTTCGCTGCCCTTCGGCTCGGAATCATGAAGCGTCCGGCGAACCGCTGATAAATTTGGCGATGCGTCCGGCGACAGCTTCCCGGCCTTTGGCATTCAGATGTTCCTTGTCTTCTTCCAGATAGTCTTCGTAATTGTCCTCGTGTATGGTGCCGAAGTAGTTGTCGATAAAAGCCACATTTTCCGATACGGCGATATTCTTATAGGCCACCATGTAATCGGCGAGCGTGCCCTGTCCGAGATTGAGCGTACTGCCGGGCTGCCGTTCTCCGTTTTCGTCTTCAATATAAGAGAAATACGGCGACGATACGATAATCTGTATATGCGGATACGTGTTTTTCAGAAGCCGGATGGATTGCAGCAGACAGCCACAACAGGAGGCGGGCAGCGTATCGTCATAGGGGCCTGTGAGCAGACGCTTTGCCTCATAATCGTGGTAATCATACATAATCGTAATCACATCAACAGCGTTCATATCGAGATTTTTCAGCATTTCCACAACTTCCGTCACGTTTTCATCCCGGTCCCATGAGCGGGCGTTGTCTTCCAGTAACGTGAAATCCTGCATTGTGATACAGGAAACAATCCAGTACAGGCTGAATACGTCCGTCTGGTACGATTCGTCGTAGACGGCGTTTTTCACGGACAGATAGGTGCGGTTCAGACTGGCATTGTAAACTTTCCCGCCGGTCAGTTCCTCCAGCCGGGTATCAATGCCGTCGGTTTCCCCTCTGGCAGACGCCAGAGCGCCGTTACCGAGCAGGAGGATTGAGGTAACGCCGTCATCGACCTGTTTCTCCCGCATTTCGGATGTCACGGCGACGGGAAAATCTTCTGTTTCGGTGTCAAATCCTGTGTCGGTTGCATTGGGGTCGTAATCGGATTCCGTTCCCCGGTTCCAGCGGACCAGTTTGAAAATACCGACGGCCAGGATGAGTACAATCAAAACAACCAGCGCGATATGGATATGTGAGGCGCGGATATTTCGCAGCGTGTCTGACGAGCGGGAGAAAAAGTCTCCGGTCTGTGGGCGGCGCGCGCCGCTTTTTTTACGCGGCGCCTGTCTGCGCCTGCCTGAATGTGGAGCGCCTGTTCTGGAGACTGACGGTTTCCGTGGACGGGAAGCGGAGGGGCCCTGCGGGGCGGACGTCCGCTTCCCGGATTTTGTTTTGCCGGTTTTTCCGGTGGCGGCGGACTTTCGCGCCGCCGATTTTTGCGTTGGCGCTGTCCGTTCGGGTGTACCTGCCCTCTCCGCGGCCGTTCGCTTTTGCCTTGCATGGGGGTTTGACATATCTGGACGGGGAGGAGATTTTCGCGGCCGGGGTTTGTTTGTCCTATTTTCAGAGGATGGGGATTCGATATTGGGATTGTCTTCTCTCATATAAGCTCCTGTTCTTTTTAATCGTCGTTTAATTTGATCACGGTGACATCGTTGATCACACGGATGCAGCCGTCATGGGGAAAGCGCGGCATTTCCTGAAATTCCGGCGTGGACTTCAGCGCTTCTTCTTCCTCCGGCGATACGACGGTAATATCTTCGCCCAGACAGTTTTGGAAGAACGGCAGATATGCACGGCTGGAACCGCCGAATACCCGCGCGCCTTTCATGCCGGTCATAGGCTCCAGCAGATCGGTTACGGCCTCCATTTTATAAGTTTTGCTGTAGTTGCCGACAAAGGCAATGGGTCTGTCTTTGTCATAGTCTTCGGATTGTTCCAGCCTGTCCATGATTTTGATACATAAGGCGTATGTTTTTTCATAACGGAAGTTCATGTTAAAGTATGCGATATTGGAGAGCAGAATATAATTCCATACCGCCAGGAAAACGGCGCCGAAGGATACCCATTCGAGCAGCCGGGCTCTGTTGACGCCGCACAGCGGCGCCGCTTTTTCGTAAAAGAGAATGACGGCCGCAAAGAGAAGGCACCATGCATGGCGCATCAGCATATGGACGTTGACGCCGGAGGAAATCAGATAGAACACTTCCAGCGAGAGCGGAACGCAGAGCGCGCAGAACACGAGAAACGCATTCCGCAGCAGGCTCTTGTACACGGCGTGTTTCCAATAGAGCACTGCCGTGAACAGGAGCAGCGCGGTCAGGGAGACAGCCAGCGCCGCACGCATCCAGGGGTTGAACGCGAGTACCTGAGACGGTCCGAGAGAAGTGCGGAAGTCCTGAAAAATGAGCAGCAGCCGGTTTTTGATCTCGGCCAGACCGGGTACGGAACTATTGTCAATGCCCTGATAAGAGCTCAATTCCATATGTTTTGCCGCCAGCGTGGCGGTCATGCCGATATAGTAAGCGCCCATGCCGACGCCCAGCATCAGCACATAGCGGATTGCCATGGTCAGAATGGTCTGATCCGGATATTGCTGCGGCTGCAAAAGCATGAGGACAAAAAAAAGCAGCATCAGGATCAGCGTAAAGGCGAGATATGCCTGATAAATTCCCACGCTACAGCACAGACAGGCCGCGCCGGCCAGCCAGCCCCACCGGGCGTCCGTGCGGGTGACAAAATATGCCGCCAGTGTGCCGAGCAGACAGCTCAGCAGAAACGGGTCCGCGGCAAACATATAGGAATAGATGGCGGCAACCGACGGAAAGGTAATCAGCATACCGGAAATCAGGATTACGCCGAGCGTATTGCGCAGATCGAATATGCGTACGAGCACCATAGCGGCAAGTCCCGCATAGACCAGCGCAAGAATACCATTGACTGCCGGCAGACTGAAATAAGACGAGATCCCCGCCGCGTAAGTCTGCAGCCAGCGCCCCAGTTCGGGTTTGTCGAAGGTGACATACAAATACCGGATGTCGTCGTTATTGTACATGGAATTGGTAAAAATAAATATATGACAGAAAAAGCCGATGAAAAACGTGCTGAGAAAGGCTGTTCTCTGTTGCCGGGTCAGACGGCTGCACAGACTGTGCAGACAGTCCGACGGACTTTTGACGGAAAACATGCGGAAAACCTCCTGACTGCATTTTATATTGCCTTATTATATTACATTTGCCATATATTATCAAATATTTTGGCCGGCGCCGGCGAGGAAACGCATGAGTGAACAAAACGGGAACATAACGTGTGTGGGCACAGAGACTGAAAAATTCTGGCAGGATTATGACTTTCCGGCAAGGGCATATCATTCCGGCCATACACCGGGCTGCGGGTATAAGCAGTTCTAAGCGCTGCGATAACGAATACGGGCAGGCATGTAACCGGCCTCTATGCGCCATCCAGGCGCAGGTCGGCCTTTTCCGGACATCCTTGCCCGGAAATTACAGGCTGCGACGCAGCGGCAAGAACTGCTAATACCCTCCGTAAGGCGCATGGCCGGAATGATATGCCCTTGCCGGAATGACATTGTATTGCAGAATTTTTCAGTCTCTGTCCCGCTCAGTTATGAAGTGTTCCCGTTTTGTTCATTCATGTATTTCCTCGCTGGTGCCTGTCAATTGATTCCCCTCCTTATATTTTTACACAAAACGGTCAAACTAACAGGCAGCAATGTGGACGGAAGAAATAAATTTCAGAAAATCCGGGTTTCGAGAGGCAAAAACAAAAACTTTTGAAACTAAAATCTAAAATCTTTCTAAATATTGAATAAATTCTTTGTGTAGTGTAGGATTGACAAAAATAAAGAAAATATAAGGAGGGTGATTGGTGATTATGTTGGATAAATTGAAAGGAAAACTGATCGTTTCCTGTCAGGCGCTGCCGGATGAACCGCTGCATTCCAGCTTTATTATGTCGCGGATGGCGCTGGCGGCGCAGCAGGGCGGCGCGGCAGGTATCCGGGCACAGTCAAAGGAAGACATTCAGGCGATTCGGGAGACGGTGGATCTGCCGGTGATCGGCATTGTGAAACGGAATTACGACGACAGCGATATTTATATCACGCCGACCCGGAAGGAAGTGCAGGAGCTTTTGGAGTGCGGTTGTGAGATTATCGCGCTGGATGCGACGCTGCGGAAACGGCCGAATGACGAGAGGCTGGAAGATCTTGTGGAAATGGTTCATGCGGGCAAATCTCTGGCGATGGCGGACTGTTCCACATTTGAAGAATGCAGGCATGCCGTGGAGATCGGTTTTGATCTGGTGGGGACGACGCTGTGCGGTTATACACCGTATTCCGAAAAGCTGGACGGTCCGAACTTTGACCTGCTGAAAAAATGTGTGCAGGAGTTGGATGTCCCGATTATCGCGGAGGGAAAGATTAACACGCCCGAGGAACTGAAACAGGTCATGGAGGAGTGCGGCGTATACAGTGCGGTTGTGGGCGGTGCGATCACAAGACCGAAACAGATTACGGAACGTTTTGTCAAAGCAATTAATAAGTAAAGGAGGAAACAGATTATGTTTAAAACACTGCAGAAAATCGGAAAATCTTTTATGCTGCCGATTGCCATTCTGCCGGCAGCCGGCTTGCTGCTCGGGATCGGGAGCGCATTGAGCAGCGAAGCGACGCTTCTCAGTTATCCGATGTTGAACATACCGTTTTTACAGGCAATCTTTAAAATTATGGCGGCGGCCGGCAATACGGTCTTCTCCAATCTGTCGCTGCTGCTCTGTATCGGCCTCTGTATCGGGCTGGCGCAGAAAGACAAAGGCGTGGCTGCCCTGTCGGGTGTTGTCGGTCTGTTGATTATGAACGGGACGATCGGCGTGATGCTGTCCATATTTAATCCCGAAGGTTCCGGGATTGACACAGGTGTTGTCGGCGCGTTGGTTATGGGTGCGGTTGTCGTAAAACTTCACAATAAATACCGGAGCGTTCAGCTTCCGCAGGTGCTCGGCTTCTTCGGCGGTTCCCGCTTTGTTCCGATTATCACTTCGGTGGCGGCTATTTTGGTGGGCGCAGCGTTTTATCTTGTGTGGCCGCCGCTGCAGAATCTGCTTGTAATGGCAGGAAACGGGATTGCCTCCATGGGCGTTATCGGCACTTTCTTATATGGTTTCCTGATGCGTCTGTGCGGTGCGGTCGGGTTGCACCATATGATTTATCCGATGTTCTGGTACACGGAACTGGGCGGCGTGGAAGTCGTTGCCGGTGAAACCATTGCCGGGGCGCAGAAAATTTTCTTTGCGCAGCTTGCGGATCCGAACCATGCCGGACTGTTTACGGAGGGGACACGGTTCTTTGCCGGCCGTTTCAGCACAATGATGTTTGGCCTTCCGGGCGCATCCCTGGCGATGTATCATTGTGTCAAGAAGGAAAAACGCAAAAAATATATGGGTATCTTTCTGAGCGTTGCGCTTACTTCGATTATCACCGGTATTACAGAGCCGCTGGAATACATGTTTTTGTTTGTTTCGCCTATATTATATGTAATCCATTCTTTCTTTGACGGATTATCGTTCCTCGTGGCGGATCTTTTGAGTATTCGAATCGGCAATACGTTTTCGGGCGGATTGATTGACTTCTTCTTATTTGGTATTTTGCAGGGAAATGCAAAAACGCACTGGCTGATTCAGATTCCGTTTGGATTGTGCTGGACGGCGCTGTATTATGTGACGTTTAAATTTGCCATTACAAAATTCAATATTATGACGCCCGGGCGGGACGATACGGAAAGTATGGACGAGGCGCCGAAGGTTGCCGATAAGTCTTCGATCGCGGAGGAAGCGAAGCGCATTCTGATCGCACTTGGCGACACCGCTAATATCGAGGATGTGGATGCCTGCATAACGAGGCTGCGTGTCAGCGTAAAAGATCCGGCTGCGGTTGATAAGGATCTGCTGAAGGAAATGGGAGCTGCCGCAGTATTTGAGATAGACGGCGGAATCCAGGCCGTGTATGGTGCAAAAGCAATTCTTTATAAAAACGCGATCAATGATATTCTGGGTATCGACGATTAGATCGCCGTATCGTTACGGAGTATGGAGTAAAGAGTGTTATGATGTATACGGAAGATATTATTCCTGCGATCATTGATCGTTATGAGTATTTTACAAAGGGAGAGCAGGTCATCGCGGATTTCTTTGTCAGCAATAAAGAAAAGCAGGATTTTTCCATCCGTGCGATGAAAGAGAAGCTGTATGTTTCAGAGGCTTCTCTTTCCCGCTTTGCCAAAAAACTGGGATTTCGGGGATACCGTGAATTTATTTACCAGTATCAGCGGGCATTTGTGAATATGACCGACGGAATTCCCATATCCTTTCAGACGGTGCTCAATCGGTATAATGATCTGCTGCGCCGGTCGTTCAGCATTGTGAATGAAGAACAGATCAAGCGTATCTGCCGCATGATCGGAGAGTCGAAACGCGTTCTCGTGGTGGGGATCGGAAGCTCGGGATTGGCTGCGGAGGAGATGAAGCGGCGGTTTGTCCGTCTGGGTGTTCTCATGGAATCCTGTGATCAGCGTGATATGATTAAAATGGCTGCTATTTTTCAGAATATCGATCATATGGTGATTGGCATTTCGCTGAGCGGACTGAAGGAGGAAGTGCTTTTTGCACTGGAACAGTCCCATCAGCGGGGCGCCAAAACGGTTTTTATTACCGGAAACCGTGCGAGACATGCATTTGTCGATGAACAGATCACGGTGGCGGCGCTGAAAAATCTGGACAATGGCAATCTGATTTCACCGCAGTTCCCGATTCTTGTCATAATTGATCTGTTGTACGGTTACTTTCTGGATTCCGATCAGAATAAGCGAGTGCTGCATCAGGAGACCGTGGAGATACTGGAAAAGCGGTAATGGGGTGCTGCCTGTCTACGCAGGATATGACAAACGCAGGAAAAAGTCCTGACAAGGTTATGGCTTTCCGGCAGGGACGCGGCATTCCGGCTAAGCACCGGGCTACAGGCATAAGCGGTTCTAATCGCTGCGGCAACGGATATTGGCAGGCGTGCAACCGTCCCCTATGCGCCATCCGGGCGCAGGGCAGACTTTTCCATTTCTGTCTTGCTGTACACAGGCCGGCACAGGCTCTGCCATTGGCAAAACAATATTGTTCCTGCTGCGCCTGAAAAGCAGGAGAATGATTTGTATATTTTGCCTGAGACAAATCTTCAAGGACTTTTTAATCAATTTCACAAAAAATTCACAGTTTATCACATCGTTAGCTTTACTTTTTGCTTTGAATGGATATAATAAAAGTAGACCTCAATTTTTCTTTAGATTTCAAGAATAGAAAGGGTGGCTTTTATGAATTTAGCAAAAATCTCTGCGAATGGACAAATTACTGTGCCGGTGGAAATTCGCCGTCTGCTGGGTCTGAAGTCCGGCGATAAGATTCTGTTTTACCAAAAGCAGGACGGAGAGGTGGTTTTAAGTAATGCCTCTGCACAGGCAATCCGTAAAGCGCAGTCTGCTTTTTCGGGCGCAGCCGAAGCTATGGGGATTTCCAGTGAAGAGGATGTGCAGGCTCTTGTGGACGAAGTACGTTACGGAAAGGAAAGGTAAAATTGCGGATATTGGTCGATACAAACATTCTCTTTTCCGCGTTGGTTTTCCCACGATCAAGACCGGCACAGGCTCTGCTCCATGTAGCCGACAACCATGAGATGGTCCTATGTGATCGCAATATCACAGAGTTGCGGGATATTCTGGAGCGGAAAGCACCTAAGTTTCTGCCGGATACGGAAGTACTGCTGGCAGAAATGTCTTATGAGTTGGTCCCGGCGGTAAACCATGCGGAAAAACTGATACGTGACGCAAAGGACCAGCCAATCCTCAATGCTGCCATTGTGTCTGATGTGGATATTATACTTACAGGAGACAAAGACTTTCTAAGCCTTGAAATGGAACATCCCAGATGTATGACTGTCGCACAGTTTTTAGAAAGTGAGGGCGTGGTGGAATGAATTTCACACTTTTTTAACAGAGTTGCTCTCGCCTAAAAGCTCGTCGTCATGGGAAAGTCTCTCGTATAGCGGGGTGATCTTTGTTTCCATCATGGCATAGCTCTCCTTGTATGAAAAAATGCCCGAAATGTGTTCTTCACGAACCATGAGAAAATCTCGTGATTAAGAAGTCATTCAGAGCATATATCACCGGAAACGGGCAGTTACCGGTTCGTTCAGATGCGCGTTATCCCGGGTTCCCATGCCTGACTGCTGCCTGTCCCGGCGTATACCCCCTTTCTTTTTGCATCATTTTATTCTATAATAATGTACATACTGTGATGCGGATTACAAAAAGGATGGGCTGTAACAGGATGAAAAAAAAGATCGGGATAAAGGACATATTGTTTTTGCAGTTGGTGATTATGATTTACACGGGGTCCGGTATCGCTGCCAAGTTCGCGGCGGGCCGGGAACTTTTTTCACCGGGATTTTGTCTGTTTTATGGGCTGGAGATTGTGGTGCTGGGGGTTTATGCCATACTCTGGCAGCAGATTATCAAACGGTTTGAGCTGTCCGTCGCCTATGCCAATCGCGCCATGGTTCTTGTGTGGTCGCTTGTCTGGGCGGTATGTATTTTTCATGACAGTCTGACGGTGCAGAATCTGGCCGGTATTGCGCTTGTGATTGCCGGTACGGTTATCGTCAATCTGGATGCGGGGGAGGGCGCTTTATGAATCGGTATTTTCTGCTGTACTTCGTATCGGTGACGGTTGCCTCCGTCTCGCAGCTTTTACTGAAAAAAAGCGCGATGCGGCCGCATACTTCGTTTCTGCGGGAATATTGGAACCCGTAT
>CATLGN010000043.1 GCA_949935685.1 uncultured Lachnospiraceae bacterium
CCTGGGGCTGTAGCAGGTCCCAAGGGTTGGGCTGTTCGCCCATTAAAGCGGTACGCGAGCTGGGTTCAGAACGTCGTGAGACAGTTCGGTCCCTATCCGGCGCAGGCGCAGGATATTTGAGAGGAGCCGTCCTTAGTACGAGAGGACCGGGATGGACGGGCCGCTGGTGAACCTGTTGGAGACCAACTCCACAGCAGGGTAGCCAAGCCCGGCAGGGATAAACGCTGAAGGCATCTAAGCGTGAAGCCCCCCTCAAGATGAGATATCCCAGGAAGTAAGACCCCCTGGAGAGTACGGGGTAGATAGGGCGGGAGTGGAAGTGCAGCGATGCATGGAGCAGACCGTTACTAATAGGTCGAGGGCTTAACCGAGAGAGAAAGAAGAAGCGTAAGAGAAGGAAAGCGGATAGGAAAAGGGATGTAAGGGATAAGAGAGGATTTCAGTGTTCGGTTTTGAGGGTACAGGTAATACATAAGGCCCAGTGGCTCAGTTGGTTAGAGCGTCGCCCTGTCACGGCGAAGGTCGTCGGTTCGAGTCCGATCTGGGTCGTTGATCAAGTGATTGATTGTGCATATGGGATCTTAGCTCAGCTGGGAGAGCATCTGCCTTACAAGCAGAGGGTCATAGGTTCGAGCCCTATAGGTCCCATTTTTATGAATATAGTATAAGCACGGTGCCGATGTGGCTCAATTGGCAGAGCAGCTGATTTGTAATCAGCAGGTTATCGGTTCGAGTCCGATCATCGGCTTATGGATGGATTCCCGAGTGGCCAAAGGGGACAGACTGTAAATCTGCTGCAAATTGCTTCGGTGGTTCGAATCCACCTCCATCCATTTGATTCTTTGAGGAATCAATTAAAATTTCATAACGCGGGGTGGAGCAGTCTGGAAGCTCATCGGGCTCATAACCCGAAGGTCACAGGTTCAAATCCTGTCCCCGCTATTTCAATGCCCAGATAGCTCAGTTGGTAGAGCAGAGGACTGAAAATCCTCGTGTCACTGGTTCGATTCCGGTTCTGGGCATTTTGTTTTGTAAAAGAAAAGTAATTAGATATTGGGGACACTAGCTCAGGCGGTAGAGCACTTGACTTTTAATCAAGTTGTCGGGGGTTCGAATCCCCCGTGTCTCAGGATGGAAAAGCACCCAAAAACCTGATAAGATCGGGAATTTTGAGTGCTTTTTCTTTTCTCTTATAATTTATTAAAAGATAGTCATTTACTCCATATGCTTCTGCGCGCTGTTACGTGGATTTTAACGGAGTCATAATCAGTGCCATATGTATTAATCTGCTTGGAAATTGTCGCTCCTGATTTCAACTCGTAATCGGCGTCGGTAAGATAGCAAGACCCATGATATACTACTTTTCCGTCTTTAAAAAATAACGCCGTTGCTTCCGGGAACTCTGCGGCTTTATCGCCTAAATTCGTTGCCGTAATTGTTACTTTGTTGCCCAAATCAGAAGTCTGTACAGAAATTCCCTGCAATACAGGAATATAACGATTTTCTTCTGTTACCTGGATAGATGTATCAAATGAAGATACTCCTGAAACGTCATAGAAAAATGCTTTTGTAAAAACTGTGCACCCGGATGGAATATCTTCTTGTGATGACCCGGCTGCTCCTATAATTGCTCCAGCGGAGTTTTTGGCCGTATCATTAATCGTTAGTCTGATTGTATAAGGCGACATGTTCGTAACTTCAAAGAAATGATATGTGGCAAACATATCCTCATACAGATAATCGTTTATCATAAGAGAATTTGTTATTGAATCAGGAGTATAAGCTATGTTTGATACGCTCTGTGCCGGTATGTATACCCCATCCGCGCCGACCGTTTTCCCATCCGGCGTAACTGTGTTCGTTAATATACATCCATCTGCATCAAAATAGTAAAGCTTTCCTCCGATTTCAGCCCACTGGTTAATAAATTTACTCCCATCGTCATTCTGATAAGAGATCCTTCCGTCAGGCTCTTGTCTCCATTCAGCGGCATTGACTGTAAATGATGCAGATAATGATAAAATTGCGGCAAGAACTAAAAATTTCTTTTTCATTTGTTTTCCTCCCTTTTAAATGTTGCATAGATATATAACATGCAAATATGGTTTGTTCTCAGTATTTCTTTATCTGATTGTATCTACATAATACTATACCGCGGAAGACTTTCAATGTGAATACTTAAATGCGAGATAGTTTGGAAATTTATATTGGATATTTAATAGACATGAAAGTTTGACAGGAAAAAAGCGGCGTGCTATAATCCCGGTGACGCAACGGATGATAAGAGAGAGGATGGGGTGATACGGATGAACGAACAGATTAGTCGCGAGGATGCGCTGGCCTTGCTGCGAAAGTATAATAAGGAACCTTTTCATATCCAGCATGCCTTAACGGTTGAGGGTGTGATGAAATGGTATGCCAAGGAACTGGGATATGCCGATGCGGAGACATACTGGGGAATTGTAGGTCTTCTGCACGATATTGACTTTGAATTGTATCCGGATGAACATTGCCGGAAGGCGCCGGAATTGCTGGCCGGGGCAGGTATCGGCGAAGATATGATTCATGCCGTGTGCAGCCATGGATATGGTTTGACGGTTGATGTGGAGCCGGTTCATGAGATGGAGAAGGTGCTGTATGCCGTGGATGAACTCACGGGCCTGGTCTGGGCGGCGGCATTGATTCGTCCTTCGAAGAGTGTACAGGATATGGAAGTAAAATCGCTGCGGAAAAAATTTAAAACGCCGGCGTTTGCGGCCGGATGTTCCAGAGACGTGATTGAAAAAGGCGCCGCAATGCTCGGATATGAATTGAACGATCTGTTTGAGAAGACATTGTCCGCCATGCGTTCCTGTGAACAGGCAGTTGCGGAAGAAATGGAACAAATCAAATAACGGGCTTTGAATTCAGGGAGAAAATGCAATGCCGGATTGGCTTTCGAGAACGGAGTTGTTGCTTGGAAAAGAGAATATAGAACGACTGCGCCGGGCGCGGGTGGCGGTATTTGGCATTGGCGGCGTGGGTGGCTATACGGTGGAGGCTCTGGCGAGAAGCGGAATCGGAACGCTGGATTTGATCGACCATGATACCGTATGCCGGAGCAATCTGAATCGTCAGATTATTGCCACGGAAAAAACGATCGGACAATATAAGGTGGATGCGGCAAGAGAGCGGATATACGACATCAATCCGAAGGCGGTTGTTTTCACGCATAAAATTTTTTTGACTTCGGAGACGGCGTCGGCCTTTGATTTTACCTGCTATGATTATGTTGTAGATGCCATTGACACCGTAACGGGAAAGCTGGAACTGGCGGAGCGGGCATGGCGTTGTCAGGTTCCGATAATCAGTTCCATGGGGGCGGGGAATAAAATGGATCCCGCGGCGTTTGTGGTTGCAGATATTTCGCAGACTTCGGTTTGCCCGTTGGCGCGGGTTATGCGCAGAGAATTGAAAAAAAGAGGAATTTATCATCTGAAGGTGGTATATTCCACAGAAAAACCGATGATACTGACAGAGAGCGAGAGGACTGATCGGGAAGATGAAGATGGCACATCCGCAACGGCATATGTGCGTAAAAAACAGACACCGGGCAGCAACGCGTTTGTGCCGTCTGTGGCAGGGCTGATTATGGCGGGAGAAGTAATAAAGGATTTGACAGAATTTAGATAAAATTCCAGTAATATTTTTTTTCACCATATTGTGTTTATCAGAAAAAGCATATAAAATGGAAAAGAGAAATACATATAAACTGGGTGATTCAAATTGGATAAGAAAATAAAGAGAAAAATTATTTTGTTAAGCGGAATTGCTGCGATATGTGTGGTTTTTTGTATTTATCTGGCTGTTTCGCTGTTTTTTATGAGCCACTACTTTCCCGGAACAATGATTGGGAATCTGGACTGCGGCGGCAAAACACCGGGTGAGGTGGAAAAGCTGATTGCAGACAGGGCGGAAAATTATAAACTGACGATACGTGGCAGGGAAGAAACAGAGGCGGTTCTGGAAGGGGCGCAAATACAGGTGCAGTATGAGCTTGATCATACACTGCAGGGAATTTTAAGCCAGCAGAACGGGTACGCATGGCCTGCCGCACTTGGAAAACAGATCCCGCATGATATGCCTGTTACGGTGAGTTATGACGAGACGCTTTTGAATGAACGGATTTCGGAAATGTTGATTTTTCAGAGACAGAATATGCGCAGTCCCGTCAATGCTTATATCGGCGAATATGATCAGAAAAGCGGCAGTTATCCCGTGATACCGGAAGACAAAGGCACGGTAGTCGATATGGAAAGGGCCAGACAGGCAATTATCTCCGCTCTTGGCGAAATGAAAGAGGAGCTGGTTCTGGATGAGACAGACTGTTATAAGGAACCGGAAATAACAAGCGATAATGCGGAGCTGGTTCGGTTTAGCAGCCGTTTGAATCGTTTTGTGTCGAGCAGAGTTGTATATGACTGGCATGGAATGGAGGAAGTTGTCGACGGCGATCTGATTCAGGGATGGCTGGACATAGACTGGGAGAATCGGCTTGTGAGCATTGATGCGCAAGCTGTGCGCGAGTATATCAATGGATTGTCCAAAAAGCACGATACATTCGGCACAGAACGGAAATTCCGGACAAGTGAAGGCAGAATGGTCACGCTGAAACCGGGCAGCTACGGATGGCGGGTGGATCGGAGTAAGGAAACGGAAAAGTTGATCAAACTGATCCGCGCGGGCAGTCAGGTCAACCGGGAGCCGGAATATCTCTATACGGCGGCTGCAAAGGGAGAAAACGACATTGGCGACTCTTATGTGGAGATTAACCTGACAGCACAGCATTTATACCTGTATGTGGAAGGCGAGCTGATCACGGAAAGTGATTTTGTATCGGGAAATGTGTCCCGGGGCTATACTACGCCGGCCGGTGTTTATGGTCTGACGTATAAGACGTTAAATGCGACGCTGCGGGGGCCGGGGTATGCGACGCCGGTGGATTTCTGGATGCCGTTTAACGGGAATATCGGCATGCACGACGCAAGCTGGCGGCGACAGTTTGGCGGAAATATCTATCTGCGGAACGGTTCTCATGGCTGTGTCAATCTTCCGCGGGAAGAAGCCGAAAAAATATATGAACAGGTATATAAGGGCTTCCCGGTTGTCTGCTATAATGAGGAGACAGGAAAGGGGAACTCCGGCAGTCAGAAAGAGCATACTGCGCCTGTGACACCGACAGACAATACGGGGCCGGGCACGGAAGCGGACCCCAATGCGGGGCTTGTCATACCGGGCGTTGATCCGAATACGGGGTTAATTATAGATCCCAATACAGGGCTTATCATAGATCCCAATACCGGACTGCCGGTAGATCCCAATGCAGGAACAGGAGTTATTCCGGCGCCGGTGCCCGGCGGGGAAGGTGCGCCCGAAACGGGAACGACACCCGGCACAGAGACAGCGCCGCTTCCCGGCGGAAATCCGGAAGCAGCGCCGGCGCCCGGCGTAGGCGGAGAAAATCCGGCTGTTCCCGGCGGAGACATCCCGCCTGCGACAACCGGAGAAGGAGCTGCGGTTCCCGGCGTGCAGCCCTGACAGGAAAAAGCATGCGGAGAAAAATATGAATGGTATTGACGATATAATCAAAAAAGACGGTATGGATATTCTGCTGTCGGAGCATCATAAAAATACAAAAAAAGATATACAGCATGGGAATATGTCGGTGCGTCAGCATACGATCAATGTGGCGCGGCACAGTGTTTTGTTCTGTGAGAAACTGGGGATTTCCTGTGACCGGCGCGCGCTTGTGCGGGGAGCCTTGCTCCACGATTATTTTCAGTATGACTGGCATGACAAAGAGCATGCCAATCTATTCAGACTGCACGGTATCCACCATCCGGGAATTGCGCTGCGGAATGCAGAAAAGGAGTTTTTGCTCTCGGCAGTGGAAAAGGACATTATCAAAAAGCATATGTGGCCGTTGACTGTTGTACCGCCTTCCTGCAGAGAAGCGTGGATTGTATCGATGGCAGATAAGTATTGCTCCCTCATGGAGACGGTAAAGCTTCACAGAAAGCATTGCGGGAGGCATCAGGGCAGATAAGTGGAACATTTGTATGAAAAGCTCATTCAAAATCAGCTTTCCGATATGTATCCGTATCATATGCCGGGACATAAGCGGAATATGGAAAACTTTCCGATGGCGGAATACTACGGGATCGATATAACGGAGATCGACGGATTTGATAATCTGCATCACCCGGAGGGGATCTTAAAAAGTATCATGCAGCGGGCGGCGCAGTTGTTTGGGGCAGAGACCTATCTGCTGGTCAATGGAAGCACAGGCGGTATTTTAAGCGCCGTGTCCGCTGTTCTGCGCCGGGGTGACACGCTGCTGATGGCGCGCAACTGCCATAAGTCCGCCTGGCATGCCGCTTATCTGCGCGCATGTAAAATCCGCTGTGTATACCCGGCCTGCCTGGAGCATTACGGGATATGCGGCGCGGTTTCGGCGGAGGATATGGAGCGGTGTCTGCGCCTATATCCGGAAATCCGCGCAGTACTCTTGACTTCTCCGACGTATGACGGCGTGGTTTCCGACGTGGCGCGTATCGTCGGACTGGCGCATGACAGGGGAATTCCTGTGATTGTAGACGAGGCGCATGGGGCGCATTTTTCATTGGATGCACGTTTCCCGGAGAGCGCTGTCGATCTGGGAGCCGATCTGGTCATCCACAGCATTCATAAAACTCTCCCGGCTTTGACGCAGACCGCCGTTTTGCATGTACAGGGGAATCTGGTGGATCGGGACAGGCTGCGCCGTTTTCTTGGCATCTATCAGACAAGCAGTCCTTCGTATATATTACTGGCAGGAATCGAACAATGCCTTGCCGTTCTGGAAGAAAAAGGAACGGCGCTGTGTGAAACATTTTTCCGACGGAATGCGGTTTTTGAGAAACGAATGATGCAACTGCAGCATTTGCATATATTATCGGCGGAAACGGAACGGTTTCGGGGAAACGGGCTTTTTGACTTTGATACGGGGAAGAAAATCATATCGACGGCCGGCACGCAGCTGAGGGGAAATACATTGTATGATCTGCTGCGCAGCCGTTACGGACTGCAGATGGAAATGGCGGGGCAGACATATGTTACCGCGATTATGACGATTATGGACAGTGAGGCGGGTTTCACGCGTCTGGCGGATGCGCTGGGTGAAATTGACGGGATGCTGGCGGGCAGCGTATCCGTGTTGCAGGGAAAAGCGCACGATTTTGTCGGCGGATTTGCTACTTTGGCGGATTTGCAGGCAGAGACGGCGGCATATACTGTGTATGAAGCCATCGAGAGTGAACAGGAAACGGCTTGTCTGGAAGAATGTCAGGGAAGAACGGCAGGAGAGTGGATTACCGTCTATCCGCCGGGCATTCCGCTGATCGTGCCGGGTGAGATTTTTACGGAGACGGTGATCGGTAAACTGCTTTATTGCAGAGAGCAGGGATTTACAATAGAGGGCATGCGGGACGACAATCGAAAAGTATGTGTGGTCAGGAAGGAGATTTATGCGTAAAACAAAAATAGTATGTACGATAGGACCGGCGAGCGAAAGCGAGGAAAAACTGCGACAGTTGATGAAAGCCGGCATGAATGTGGCACGGTTTAATTTTTCCCATGGAACCCATGAGGAACATAAAGCAAAATTTGCAAGAATCGTAAAGGTAAGCGGGGAACTGGGCCTTTCCGTAGCCACTATGCTGGATACAAAGGGACCGGAGATCCGTCTGCGGGATTTTGACGGTGGAAAAGTCGAATTGGAGGCCGGTCAGGAATTTATCCTGACGACGGAAGACGTGATGGGAAGCCGGGAACGCGCGTCGATCACATATCGGAATCTGAAACAGGACGTGAGACCGGGGACGCGGATTCTGATTGACGACGGTAAAATCGAGATGGAAGTCCGGGAGATTAAAGGGGAGGAGATTTGCTGTATTGTGAAAAACGGCGGCCTCGTTTCCAACCATAAGGGAATCAATGTGCCGGACGCCGTGCTATCCATGCCGTATGTCAGCGACGTGGACAGGGAGGATATTCTGTTCGGCATCGGGTTGGGATTTGATTTCATCGCGGCTTCGTTTGTCAGGACAAAGGACGATATACTGGCTCTGCGGGAAATACTGGACGCGCACAAGAGCCCTATGAAAATTATCGCAAAGATTGAAAGTATGCAGGGCATTCGCAATCTGGAAGAAATTCTCTCCGTTTCGGACGGCATAATGGTGGCCAGAGGCGACATGGGCGTGGAACTGCCGCCGGAGGAAGTGCCCGTTATTCAGAAAAAGATGATTAAAATGGCGGTGGCGGCAGGCAAGCATGTGATCACGGCGACGCAGATGCTGGAATCGATGATTCACAATCCCCGCCCGACGAGAGCGGAGACGAACGATGTGGCAAACGCCATTTATGACGGTACGACGGCCATTATGCTGTCGGGAGAGAGCGCGGCGGGAAAATATCCGGTGGAAGCAGTGGAGACGATGGCAAAGATTGCCGAGCGGACGGAGCAGGATATTGATTATACGAGCAGAATGCTGCGGTACGGGCCCAAAGCGCCGGTCGATGTGACGACCGCCATTTCCTATGCGACATGTACGACGGCGATGCAGTTACATGCGGAGGCCATTATTACCGTTACGATGTCGGGCTTTACGGCAGGTATGATCGCGCGGTATAAACCGGAAAACCCGATTATCGGCTGTAGTGTCAATCCCAGGGTGTGCCGCCAGATGGCGCTCTTATGGGGTGTGACACCTGTGTTGATGGGACGGGAAGACAATACGAAAGATTTGTTTGACGATGCAATCCGACTTGCGAAAAAACAGGAACTCGTTCATAATGAAGGTACGGTAGTGCTGACGGCAGGCGTACCCCTCGGCGTATCGGGCAGTACCAATATGATACAGGTACTGGAGCTGTAGAGGAACGGAATGGGTAAGATTTTTCATATTATGGGGAAAAGCTCCACCGGCAAGGACACGGTCTATAAAAAGCTGCTGGAACGGGAAGAAGGCAGATTCCGTACCATTGTGATGTATACGACCCGTCCCCGCCGGGAGGGAGAGCGGGACGGCGTGGAATACTTTTTTGTCGATGAGAACCGGCTGCGGGAATTCGAGGCCGAAAAGAGGTTGATCGAACTGCGCTCATACCATACGGTTCAGGGGCTCTGGCATTATTTTACCGTCAGAGACGAGCAAATTGATCCGCAGCGATATGATTATCTGGTAATCGGGACGCTGGAATCGTATAACGGCATGCGGCGGTATTTCGGAAAAGAGAACCTTGTCCCTATTCTGATCGAACTGGACGACGGTGTGCGGCTGCAGCGGGCGCTGGATCGGGAAAAGCTGCAAAAGCACCCCCGCTATCAGGAACTTTG
>CATLGN010000044.1 GCA_949935685.1 uncultured Lachnospiraceae bacterium
GCAGAGCGTCTCCGCCGCCCGTTTGGCTGCCGGGTAACACGCCCGCGGATTTAACAAATCGATATAGCCATAGTCGTCTTCCCGGTAAGGCTCTCTGCCGTCTTTTCTCCCATAGACTTCGCTCGATGAGATACAGACAAGCCGCCCGACGTTGCCCCGTCTCGCATATTCCAGCATATGTTTCATCCCCGTGAGGGTCGTCAGCATCACCTCGACGGGTTCCTCCGCATAGGACGATGTATTGGATATGCCGGCGGCGTGGAGCACATAGTCAAAACAGAGCGTAGAATCGATCTCCCGCATGGCGTCATAGGGAAAAAAATGAAATCCCGCATACTTCGTCCGATTCCCAAAGCGCACCGACATTTTCTCCCGGCTGCGGCCGCCGGCATATATCCCGATCTGAGCGTCCATATCCCGGTTTAACTGCAAAAGAAAATCGACGATGGCCGAGCCGATCAGACCGCCCGCGCCCGTCACCAGAATGCGTTTCCCACGCACCTTTTCCAGATTCGGAATCACCTTCCGTATCTCCGCGAGATCGGAAACATATTCTTCCGTATAAGCCAGCATATTCTTACCCCTTATCGTTTTCTTTTTCCCGGCCGTGGCCGCCGGACGGGCCGGGCAGCCGGATCGCCGCGCAGTCTGCAATACGGAAAAGTTGTTCCCGCCTGCACCGGCCGCGCAGATATTCCGCAATCTCATCGGCGGCGGCCGGACTGAGCACGGATATGACAATCCCCGTGTCGCCGGAAAACACGATCTCTCCCGCCTCCATAACATCCGGCGCCTTCTCCCCGTTCTCCGTGCACAAAAATCCGCTGTGCTTCCATCCCTTACAGGCAAAATACCGGGCAAGGTTCCGTCCGCACACACCGGCCCCATATATGTAAATATCCGTATGGGATTGATAAAACAGTTCCAGACTGTTGCACACGCACGCGCCCATGCCGGGGATGTAAAACTGATGTTCCAGATACCGCCTTATCCAGGCCGCCGGATAACCGCCCTCCCGCTCTATATACGCGATGGCCTGCAATGCCTCCGCAAACCCGGTATTGCGGATGAGCAGGCACTTTTTTTTCAATATGGGCACATGATAATCCCGAATCAGGGCGCAGGGCATCGTATTGAACAAGACCTCATTTTCCGCCGGCGCAATGCCGTATCCGTCGGTCAAGGCCCGGCCCCGGAAACCGTGCTTTTCCAGACAGGCGTTAATCCCGATCTCAAATTCCGTCACGGCCTCCCGGAAATCAGCCGGATACGCGCGCCGCTCCCAGAAATCCCGAAACGCCCTGCTCCTGATTACATTTTCCCGGAAAACGAGAAAATAGCTGTGCACATGCGCGTCAAACCGGTACGCCGAATCCCAGAGCCTGCCCGCCTCCTGTCCGGTGATTCCCCAGAAATCACAGTCCTCCCCGTCCATCCGCGCAAAGGTATCCCGCAGCGGATAAAAGAATCCAAAAAATGAATCGTTGAGCAGAACGAGCTCGTCATACCGGTATACTTCCTCCCATCCGAGCACGCCGCACAGCATGTCCCGGTATGCGCCAAAGTCATACCCCCTGTTCTCCCTGCAAAACATACGCTCCACACACGGCGGCGCCTCCTCCGGTCTCCCTCCACGCGCATCGCAGCTACAGACAAGGTAAACGGCGGCGCAGCACGTTTTCAGCCCGCGGAGCGCATAGGGCACATAGGGCGGGAGCCGCTTATCCTTGCAGTAGGTTGTATAAATACCCAGACGCTTCATCGGCTGCTCTCCCCTGCCTGTCGGGAATGGCAGAACGGATAAACGCAAAATTTATGCATACCTTTCCGCAATAAATTTTGAATCAGTTCCCCCTGCATATCCCGGGAAATCGCAATAATAACCGGCATTTCTTTGTCAGCGCACGCCGCGAGCGGGATCACCGGCACGCCTTCCACATCCGCTGTCCCCGTCTCCTCTGTCACAAGAAAACAGCGGGGAACACAGTTGCGCATTTGTAAATCATCGTAAGCCCGGCGTCCATACAGGCCTGCGCCATAGATTGCAAACGCGCCTGAACAGATATGGTCTGTAAAAAACCGATACCAGTCTCCGAAAACGTCTCTCACCGCATCGTACTGCCCCTGCAGGTATCGTATCGCCGTCCGGTAACATACCCGCTCCGCCTCTTTCCCCATATTGTCGCCCAAAACCACCGCAAGCTGCCCGATATTCTCCCATTGCAGCTCCCCGTCTCCCGATATGTCGCAACGTTTGTAATACCCGAACAGAAATTGTTCCAGATCAAAAAAATCCCCATGCCGCTCCAGCAGTTTCCGGTAGGTGTCCGTCCATATCGCATGGCCGGCGCTGATACTTTTCCGCATCCTGTATGCATGTACCAGCGGTTCATCGACATATCCGACTTTGTACTTTTTCACCAGCCGCACCGCCAGTTCATAGTCCTGCATTCTCTGCATTGCTTCGTCAAACAGCCCTATATCAGAAAAAATATCCCTTTTCACGATAAGCGTGGGCGTCCCGATGATATTATCCGCCCGCAATGTCTCCGTAAGATTCCGCTCGCAGAAATCACGGTTTTTATAATCGCCCGGCACCGCATAATTCCCGTTTTCCCCATGCAATATGTAAGGACAATAGCAGGCCGGAACATCCGCCGACAGCATATAACCGATCTGTTTCTCAAGCTTATCTGCCAGCCATTCGTCGTCGCTGTCCTGAAAGGCGATATATGTCCCCTCCGCCAGCCGAATCCCGGCGTTTCTGGCCGCGTTTGCGCCGCCGTTTACCGGCAGGCAGACCAGGCGCACCCTGCTGTCCCGGCAATTCCGCACGATCTCCGCCGTGGAATCATCGGAGCCGTCGTCGATGACAATCACTTCCATATTCCGGTATGTCTGCATAAGCACACTGTCAAGCGCCCGCAGAATCGTATCTTCCCTGTTGTAAACGGGCAGAATAACCGACACGAACGGTGTCATAGTTCCCCTCCATGTGTCATCTGACATGATCGATGACATATTGATAATAGCGCAGCAGCCTCCTGACAGCCACATCCGGGTGCAGCCTGTCCGTCCGCCTCCGGGCCAGCGCGCCCATCGCTTTTCTCCGCGCGTCGTCCATCGACGCCGCCTCGTTCATCTTCTCCAGCAGGCTCTGCGCATCGTTTATCCTGCACAAAAGGCCGTTTTCCCCGTCGGTGATCAACTGCTCAAAACTCGCGCCGTCCGTCCCGATCACCACTTTTTCGAAATACATGGCCTCGATGCAGGCGTTGGACAGATTTTCCATCAGAGACGGCAGGATGACAAATTCCGCCTCTTTAATCAGACAGTACAGGCTCCTATGCGGCAGCGCGTCCAAAAAAATCAGCCGGCCGGCCAATGCGCCGGCGCGCCGCTTTAAAATTTTTCTGGCGTCCACCCCGCCGATCGCCGTCGTCTCGCCGCAGAACACAACGTCATACGCGCCGTTTTGCTCCAAAAACGCATGGATTATGTCCGCTATGACGAGAATCCCTTTTTCGGCATAGAGGCGGCCGAAAAACAGTGCGTATCGCTTCCCGTCCAGATTTTCCCGGTAGACGGAATCGTCATATTCCCCAACGTCGTTATAAAAAGGCGACTCTATGACGGATACCGCCCTCCCCGTATCCTTCGCAAACGCCCGCGCCGTATTTCGGCACGGCGCGAAGACCGCGCTGCACCGCCTTGCCGCCGTTCTTTCCAGAAAAGAGAGCATCCGTTCCTCGCTGACACGCAAAGTCTGATGCGTCTGGTAGGCTGTCCTGGCATACGACGACAGCCGCATCACCGCCGGCGCCTTTCCAAAATAACAAAGACTGAGCGCGCTCAGCGAAGTAAACTGGATTATGTCCGCTTTTTTCTCGCGGCATATGGCTTTTATCCTCTTATTGACAGCCCTGCTCATCCGCAGATAATTTCTCAGATAGCCGTACGGCTTACAGGAAAATGTCCCGTCGTGGACTTCCTCGATATAAATCTCGATATTTTCCTCCCGGAAATGTCGGGGATATTTCCCGCACGCCACGATAATCACTTCATTGCCAAAACCGGCCAGCGCGCCGGATACCCTTGTCAGATATGACAGAAAGCCCTGCGTCGCCCTGCCTCTTGGGACATAACGGTTTGCCGCTAATATAATCCGCATCCTTCTCCTCCTATATTTCATAGAGAATGTCTTCCAGCGAAACGATCGGACAGTCCGTTTTTTTCCGCAGCGTTTCTGCTATTTGGTCAAAGAAAGTGATCGCCGTAACGACAATCGCATCCACGGTTTCCAGCGCATCATCCCCGGATACAATATCCACATCCGCAGACAGAGAATCCGCCCTGCGGTCGATCCCATATGCAACCGTAACCGCGGTATCCTTTAATTCGTCGATCAATCGTTTCCCCGCATAACTCATCCCATAGACGGCAATCCTGCGAAATCCGTTTTTTTCAAAATACGCGGACAGGTCTTTCCCCTCCTGTCTGCATATCACCCATTGATTCATCAGCAGAAAGAGCGCCAGATGCTTCTCTGACATCTCTCTTGCCCGGATAAGCTTTTTATGTTCCAGCTTCACGGACGCCCCCGCTCCCAGAGCCGCCCCTGCCAACGCTGACAATACGGAAATAACACTTTTTTTCATTTTTTCTCCCATTTTTTCAAGTCTTCATTGAAAAGTGACGTAAGCGCCCTTGCACCCGTCGTGTTCAAATGTGCAATATCATAATAGAACGTGTGATTCCCGGAAATATCTTCTCTGTTTTTATAGTTCCAGAACACCGCGCCATACGCTTTGCATATGCGATTCATAATATCATGAAATTCTTCTTCCCACGGCCTCATAAACAGCTTTGTCGCCCGTTCCATTTCTATATATCTTGGAATCAGTGTGAAAATAATCTGAATATCCGAACGAAAGCGTTTGATTTCATCCAGAAACATACGCAGCAGTTTCTTATTTTCTTTTATTGTATTTTCGTATCGGTTTATGACCGCTTCTTTGATTATGGGCTCCAGTTCTATAAAATCATATCGATCTATATGCCGCCATCTGTCGTCCGCACGTATCCCGGCCCTTACACCGTCGTCATCAAACAAGAAGCGAAGACGCGAAGCTCTTTGCGGCATATATGCCCTGTCAGACAATTCTTCCCCGAACGGTTTCGCGTAATTATGATTGTATTTAAAATTGTGTTCGTCCAAATATCCGCCCCACAATATGTAATTAATCATATATCCGCTCAGGGAAGTGTCACAGTTCAGATAATAGTAATCGTACATGTCGATAACAATATAAGACAAACTTTCCCATCTCGTTCCATATTGAAAAATACAGCTCTGAAATGTTTGATAATTAAAATAAATATCCTGCGAAGAAACCGCCATATTTAAAAAGGGAACGCATAAATCTTCTTCCAAATACCCGCATTCCGCATGTGAATTTCCAAAAATCAATCCCCGTATCGTTTCCGGTTTGCAGGCCTTCAGCCTGACACGATACCGCGCGCAATCGGCATAAACATAAAACGGAATAATATGTTCTTCCGTGATCCCGTATTTTGCGATAATCATTTGATAAATTTCCAGTGCCGTTTTCCGCCCCTGCACGGTAATTACAATATAATCAAAGCAAAGCGCCGGGAGAGCCGCTGCCCTGTAAAACGGTTTCCCCCTGAAAATCGAAATCCGGGAATCCGAATCCATATATCCCACTATTTCATGTTCTTTTTTTATTCTTTTTTCAACCAAATCCAGTCCGCGGCCAATCCCATATAATATAAGCTTCAACGTCGTCACACCCTGTATCCGGCCGTCCGCACATGATCGACCTTCCCACTGTTTAAAAGAGAAACGACGTCATAATCATGATACATGCCTCTGGGAATCCCATTTACAAATCTCCAGAACGGTTCCTCCGTTCTTGCAAGGGAAAATTGCAGTGTACACGCACAATCATATGTACTCGAAAACGGTGTGAAACAGATTTTCTTTTGATAGGGCAAAGCTGCAAATGCCTCCAGCGACCTTACATCCTGCGCAAGCATCATGACGAATATATTGTCATAATTAATACGGCTGGCTCTGGCATACCACTTATCTTCAACCTCCTGCATTGTCCTGTAATGATTACAATACAAATCCATATCGCCCAGTCTGCATATGGGGTAAGGCGTCCCGTTCTCCGTATATCCCCATCTGTCAAACTGTAATTTTTTGTTAAAATAGTCTTTCGGCGCGCGTAAAAGTTTCAGGTAATCTTCCTCTGTTTCAAACATATTGATCAGAGGAGAGCGGAATTGCATCGATAAGGAATGATATGTCAGCCCTCCCCAACAGGTATTGGAAAGGATAGAAATATGAGAATGCACAAGCCGCACATATTCTCCGAAATCAAAGCGCGGCAAGGCAAATATGCCGATCGGAAATATGCACTCTCTTTCAAATCCGATATGTATGGCCTCTGTTGTAATTTCTTCCGAATAATCTTCCGACGCCACAATCAGATAATCCACCGACTGTACGTCGATTTCATGCGGCGCTATGTACGGATAGCCGTCCAGATAATCATACAGCTTATTTTTCCCCGTTATCCCTGATACTTCTATAGATCCAAGCGTCTCCTGCAGCTTCAAACAGTTTACATATCGGTTATATGTCTTCCCCACTCCCCATATCACAATCCTGTACATGGAACTCTTCCTCCTTTTGGAACAGAAATCCTTTCATAAAATCGTATGGCCTGCCCCAGAGAATCTTCTCCCCTGCTATTCCCATCCGCATAAGCTGGCTTTTGATGTCATCCGCTTTCTCTTCGCTGAAAACCGCACACAAAATCTAGGCGTATGCAGCATCTGCAAGTTTGTCCGGCGGATCAATTTTTTTGCCGTAATATTTTTCTCCGCAATGGTAATTATCCACCCACAAAACCACATAAAAATCCGCGGTGTCCAATTCTCTGCAATAGTCGCGCCCCACTCTGCCAGCGCCGAATATTACAATCTTTTTTCCTCGTAAAGCGTTAAAATACGGACAAATATATTGCGGAAACACCGCCGACGGGTCAAACTGTAAAAATTTCGGTATCATCTCCGCGACCCTGCACATAAACCATCTCTGAAACTGCAGCCTGATCTGTTTTTCCATCCAGTGTCCCTGTAACGCTTTGCTCACCGTCAGATAAAGCGCATTGTTCTCGCTGAGACAATAGGGATTCATACGATCAGACGCCGAACCTGCACGGCGCATATAATGATAATAGCTTTCATGTGTCACTTTGACGGCATTGCATTTTAATGCATACAACATACAAAAAAGCCAGTCCTCACCATTTTTTACGGAAACATTTGCCTCTCTGTATATCTCTCTGACAATTTTTGTCCGAAATAACTTACTACATGCGCTGTGAAGCAATCCTTCGGCGAAAACAGCATTTTCGCCATATTTACAAATTACCAGATTATCAAAAAAAGAGGCCAGCTCCCGGCTTGTCTCATAGGCGCCTGCGGGAAGCGAATCTGTCAGTATCGACGTTATCCTGCCCGTAGTATCATGTCTCTGCAACCCGGAAGTCACCAGATCGTAATGCTCCGCATCGCGCAGCAGCTTTTCATACATTTCGCACGCAATCCAGTCATCGCTGTCCACAAAACCCAGGTATTTTCCTCCTGCCGCTTCCATTCCCGCACATCTCGCATTCGCCTGGCCGCCGTTTTCCTGATGTATTACCCTGACCCTGGCATCCGTCTCCGCATATGCGTCGCATATGTTTCCACTTCCGTCCGTGGAACCGTCATCCACAAGAATAATTTCCAGATTTCCATACGTCTGGTTTATCACGGAGTCTATGCACCGCCGCAAATATGGCTCCGTATTATATACCGGTATGATAATACTGAGCATCCCCTTTTCCTGCATTGTTTTCCTTTCATTCCCCTCGCGCCAGATCTCTTTCAATACGCTTTTTCAGCATATAATTGTGATTGCCGGAATCCGAGCGCATATATTTTACAACCGTAAGGCCGCATCGCGTGAATATGTCCTCCAGTTCCTCTTTCCTATATTGGTACACATGTCCGCATTGCAGCAACCGTTCATATCTCGCGTCGTCAACGTCCGCATCTTCCGGCATATCTTCCCATTGCCGATAAATATGTACATGTCCCCAGTCAGGCGTCGTCAGTATCAGGACACCGTTATCTTGCAACGCCCTGCCAATTTTTCCCAATACCTTTAACGGCTTTAAGACAAAATGTTCGAACACCTCTGTCATAATAATCAGATCATATCGTTTTTCCGGCATATGGAACCTGTCGCGCTCTACCTCTCCCCATATCTCATGGATCTGCGCTCCGTACCATTTCTTTATTTTCTTTAATCCGCTCACAAATTGACTGTTTTCTTCCCCTAAAATGATCCAGTCCAGTCTGACGTCAGGAAACTCTTTCAAAAGAACCAGCGACATCAATCCATAACCGGGACCGATCTCCAATACGTTCTTATCTGACTGCCTTAGTATTTCCCGTTCCCAAAGGTAGGCCCAATGCGACCAGCGTGTCGATTTCAACATCCAATTACAGTCGCCGGGATTACCGTTTCTCCATTCCCCATACGGAAGCACGGTTTCCGTAGTTTCTTCCCTGAAACATATTTCATTGACCGCCTCCATTAATTGCCGGTGCAATTCCGGATCTTCATCCATAAAATCATGGAAATTCGTATTCAAAAAAATGCCGTAATCGCATATATGATGCGCCATAAACTGTAACCGCACATCACTGGTATGCTGTATCTGCGTTGTAATAATAAAATATACGTCCTCCCGTTCAAAGAGATCATAGGGATTGCCGATCTCTTTTCCCCGCAAAAATTTCCCCTGCAATTTTGCGGAGTTATCCGCATATCCATAAACCGCTACTCCCCTCCGCAGCAAAAGCATTTCGGCAAAAAACGCATTTTCCCCCACGCCCAATAAAACTATTTTTTTTCCTGATTTTTTGATACTGTCGATTCCACACCCCGTCATATCAATCAGAAAACCGCCCTGTAGTCCTCCTCTTATATATCCGATTTTATCCAAATACTCTATCTTCATCCTGTCCGCCCTACCCTGTCATAAATTACTTTCCCTATATTCATTCCGGCGCTGTAGCATGGATCCATTGGCGTTATTTCGAGCAAGTCGGTAAGTTCCCAGTTAGACTCATAAACTACCTTCTTTGCCAGAGAATCTATTGTCTTTCCCCCTAAAGAGTCCGTTTTGGGTTTCATCCACAAAAGCGCACCCGACCGCTTATCGATCTTCAGCAGATAATTTGCGGCGCAGGCAGCAAAATAACAGTATGTTTCATCTTCACAATACCCATAATATTTTAACCACTCTGTC
>CATLGN010000045.1 GCA_949935685.1 uncultured Lachnospiraceae bacterium
GGGCACAGCGATAAGAACTGCTAATACCCTCCGCAAGGTGTACGACCGGAGCACTGCGCACCTGACGGAATGATACTGCATTGCGGACTTTTTCCGTCTCTATCCCGCTTAGTTTACGAAATGTTCATAGTTTGTTCATTCATGCGTTTGTCGTGATACCGGAGCTCCTGTTTATTGTAATTTTCCGGGAGCCTGTGTATAATAGGAACAGGCAAAGGAGATACCTATGACAAAAAAACAGCGTACTTTGGAAATTATCGCAAAATTAAAGCAGGAATATCCCGATGCGGGCTGCACGCTGGACTATGATCAGGCGTGGAAATTGCTCGTCAGCGTGCGATTGGCGGCACAGTGTACCGATGCGAGAGTGAATGTGGTGGTGGAAGAACTCTATCGGATATTTCCCGATGTCAACGCGCTGGCAGAGGCGTCCGTGGAGGAAATTGAAAAGATTGTCCGTCCCTGCGGACTGGGAAAGAGCAAGGCGAGAGACATTAACGCCTGCATGAAGATACTGCGGGATACGTATGAGGGAAAGGTTCCCGATGATTTTGACAAACTGCTGGCGCTGCCGGGCGTGGGCAGGAAAAGTGCAAATCTGATTATGGGAGATGTGTTTGGCAAACCTGCCATAGTGACGGACACCCACTGCATCCGTCTGGTAAACCGTATGGGTCTGGTGGACGGGATCAAAGAGCCGGCAAAAGTCGAAAAAGAACTGTGGAAAATCGTTCCTCCCGAGGAGGGCAGCGATTTCTGCCACCGGCTTGTTGAACATGGGAGAGCGGTATGTACGGCGCGAACCCATCCCGCCTGTGACAAATGCTGCCTGCAGGATATTTGTAAAAAAGCTGGTGTGTGATATTGGGGAAGTTATATGAATTTTTCCGCAATGAGACGGAAGGATGGAAAAAGTGGGAAGTATTCTGGCTCCTGTCTGCATGTGCGGTTATTATGGGATTGAGCCTTTTCTGGGGCGACACATGGATGGGCATCGTTTCGGCTGTGACGGGCGTTGCCTGTGTCGTATGTACGGGTAAGGGAAAGCTATCGGCCTACCTTTTCGGACTGATCAACACGGTATTGTATGCGGTTATTTCGTGGAAAGCCGCTTTATATGGGGAGACAATGCTGAACGCCCTGTATTATGTTCCGATGCAGTTTGTCGGATTCCGCGTATGGAACCGGCATATGAATGAAAAGACGCAGGAAGTGAAAAAGCGGCGTATGAATTGGCGCAGCAGAATCGTTCTGCTGGCGGTCATGATTGGTTGTACATACTTATATGGGCTGTTATTACTGCGCCTGAACGACGCAATGCCGTTTGTCGATGCGTTTACGACCGTGTCTTCGGTGATCGCGATGTTTGTCAGCGTGAAAATGTTTGCGGAGCAGTGGTGGATCTGGATTGCGGTCGATGTGTTCAGCGTGTATATGTGGTGGTGCAATTTTACAGCGGGCAATGACAATATGGCGACTCTGCTGATGTGGGTTGTCTATCTGGGAAATGCGGTTATTATGCTTGTCAAATGGGAAAAAGAGGCGTTGGCAAATCCTGTGTAAACAGGTGCAAACGTAACGGAGGTTGTTATGCGGTACCAGGTCGGAATGTATGGCGGATCGTTTGACCCGCTTCATATCGGACACATCCATGACATCATTAAGGCATCTGCGATGTGCGGGGAATTGTATGTGGTGATCAGTTGGTGCGAGGGTCGTGAGAGCACGCAAAAGGAACTGCGTTATCGCTGGATTCTGAACAGCACAAGGCATTTATCCAACGTCAGAATTATTCTCATAGAAGATCAGGCTGTCAGCAAGGAAGCGTACAATACGGATTATTATTGGGAAAAAGGCGCGGAGGATATAAAAAAGGCGATCAGAAAGCCAATCGACGCGGTGTTCTGCGGGGATGATTATAAGGGTACGAACCGGTTTGAAAGCCTGTATGGCCCACAGGCAGATGTGATTTATTTCGCACGGCGGGAAGTGCCGATCAGTTCCACTGAGATAAGAGAATGGGCGGGCAGAAACTGGGATTATATCCCGGATGTCTGCAAAGCCTGTTATACGCAAAAGGTTCTGATTGTCGGCAGCGAAAGTACGGGAAAATCCACACTGGTACAAAATCTGGCGGCTGCGTACAATACCAATTATGTGTCGGAAGTGGGACGGGATACGTGCGCCTTTGCAGGCGGCGAGGAGCTGATGATCGCAGAAGATCTGTATGAAAATCTGCTCAGACAGAAGATTCATGTCATGGATGCGGCAAAACAGAGTAACCGTATTTTATTTGTGGACACAGATGCGCTGACAACGTTGTTTTATTCCCGTTTTCTGCTGACGGATGAGAAAGAAATCGCTGCCTGTACCAGACTGGCGGAAGCCATTCATGCGATTACAAAATGGGATCTGGTGCTGTTTCTGGAGCCGACGGTGGCGTTTGTGCAGGACGGAACGAGAAATGAGCGGATCGCAGAGGACAGGGAGAAATACAGCAGACAGATTAAAGATTTACTGGAAGCATATCATGTTACATATCATAGTCTTGACGGAGATTATGAAGACCGGTTTGTAAAGGCGAAAGAACTGATTTCACAATATCTGAAAACAGATACGAAATGGTAAAAATATGTCTCGGAAAAAGGGAAGCGCGATTATTTTCGGTATCATAACGATGATGGCAGCGGTATTTTTGTCCGGCTGTGCCGATACGACACGTTTGAAAAGCGGAGAGACCATAGCGGAGACGACGGGAAGCGGAGAGGCAACGCCGGACAAAGATGAAAATGCCGGACAGGAACGACAGCCTGTCGATGCGGAGGCGGCCTGTCCGGTCATTTGTTGTGGAACTGACAGACTGTGAGAGTATCAGTTCCTTTCGGGAGGGGCTGGCGTATTTTAGCAGGGACGGACAGTACGGATACATGGACAATTTGGGGAATCCCGTATCGTCGGACAAAAAGACGGTTGGTTTCACTGTTTTGACAGGGCGGGAAAAGAAATTTTTTCGGCTGTATCGGAACGGGTGTGGGAACGCGGCGGACTGTTCTGCATCGGGCAGGGCGATCGGGCCGGGCTGATGGACGAAAACGGCTGTTACGGCGTATTGGATTTTACAGGACAGGTGAGGGCGCCGTTCCGCTACAGACAGATCCGGTATATGGATGTCTGGGATGGTCTGTGTGTCACCGATGCGGAAACGGGGAAAATGGGATTTCTGGATGCGTCAGCATGGATGGGAAGTCTGGTGTTATCCGTTCCGACGGAACGCTGGAAACTTCTTTGCTGTATGACAAGACACGGGCATGTTAGTCAGAACGGGAAGGGAATCGGGGCAGAGGTCGGAGGATGCGCTTTTGAGCAATCAGATCACACCAAAAGCCGGGCCGTTTGCCAACTTTTTGCAGAGCGGAACGATCACGGTTTCGGACGGCAGCGATAAAGATACACTGGATATGGCAGCGATGGGGCAGTATCGGAAATGCAGCAGGCTTTACCGGATCGGGGAGGAATCGATATTGTATTTTTATGCCGAACCGTGGCGGCGGCTGAATTTTCCCGAATCATACAGCGGCCTGTTTCTTGCCGGGAACGGTCAGACAGAACCGCTGATTATCGGTTACGAATGCGGCGGTTCTCTCAGAGGGGATTATGTTTGTTTCTGGTATGATATGCAGGACAATGTATGGAAACCGGGCACGGAGGAGAATTGGGGCGGTTTCGGCGGCAATGCGTACGGCGGAACCATATACACACTGGAAAACAGGCAGGCCATTTCCGAAAACTCGTTTTTGTGTGTCCGGCAGACGGGCCCGGATGGAGAAGCACTGATGGAATATTATGTCAATGATACACCGACCTCTGAGGAGTGTTATCATGCGGTAAAGGAAAGGTATCGGTATGCGCCGACGCTGACCGGACTTTATGGCTGGAATGCGTGGTAAAAAGAGCGAAAAAAGCGGAAAAGAAAGGATAGCTATGAAAATCATACATTGTGCAGATCTGCATCTGGATGCCGTCATGACTTCGGTCCTGGGCCGGGAAAAGGCACGGGAACGAAGGGCGGAACTGCTGCATACCTTTGAACGAATGGTTTCGTATGCCGATTCTCATGATGTAAGGGGGATTATCATTGCGGGCGATCTGTTTGACAGGAAGAGAATTTCGGCAACGGCGCTTCATACGGTAAAAGCGGCGATTACCGCGCACCCGGATATTTGCTTTTATTATCTGCGGGGCAATCATGATACGGGAAGCTTTCCGGGCGGCCCGGAGGATATACCGGATAATCTGAAGCTTTTTTCGGACCATTGGATAACGTATGTTATAAAAACGGGCGCAAAAGAGATTGCCATATCCGGGGCGGAACTGAACCGGGAAAATGCAGCTGCCATCTATGATACCATTCCGGCCAATCGGGACAGATTCCATATCGTGACGCTTCACGGGCAGACGACGGAAGATGCGAAAGGCGGAGCTGAGACCATCCATCTCCGAAAACTGCGGAACAAAGGAATCGATTACCTTGCCCTTGGACATATCCATGCATATCGCACGGGGGCGCTGGACAGCAGAGGGCGTTATTGTTACGCCGGTTGTCTGGAGGGCCGGGGATTTGATGAATGCGGCGCGCATGGGTTTGTGCTTTTGGACATTGATACGGAATCGGGTACTTTCACACAGGAGTTCATCCCGATTGCAGAGAGAAGTCTGTATACAGTGGAGATTGTCATTTCCGGGTGTATGACAACGACGGAAATAGCGGAAAAATTAAAACAAGTTTTATTGGATATGAATTTTGACGAAAAAAATTTAATGAAAATTATATTAAAAGGCAGCGTGGACGTCGCTTGCGAAAAAGATCTGGAATTACTTACCAAAAAAATGGAAGACGTATGTTATTTTATAAAAATTTATGACGAGACAACGGTGCATGTGGACTATCATACTTATGCGCTCGATGAATCCCTGAAAGGTGAGTTTGTGAGACTGGTATCCGGGGCGGACCTGAAGGAGGCGGATAAAGGGACGATTATCCGCTATGGCCTGCAGGCATTGGCAGGGGAAGATTTTACATAGCGGAGGGGGAAGCGGTACATGCGGCTGATCAGTTGTTACATAGAAAATTTTGGGAAATTCAGTCAGAAGACAGTTACTTTTCAGCCCGGCTGCAATGTAATCTGTGAGGAAAACGGGTGGGGTAAGAGTACGCTGGCTGCATTTATCCGTGTGATGTTTTATGGGTTTGCAAACGAAAAATCCCGCGACGAACTGAAAAATGAGCGCAAACGCTATCGCCCCTGGCAGGGCGGCGCCTATGGCGGACGGCTGACGTTTGAAGCGGCGGGCGAACGGTATGTAATCGAGCGGACATTCGGCGTAAAAGAGAAGGAGGACTGTTTCAAACTGCGGCTGCAGTCCACCAATCTGGAGAGCGACCGTTACAGCGCCGCGGTGGGAGAAGAATTGTTTCAGCTTGACAATCATTCGTTCTGCAGGACGGTTTTTCTGTCTCAGAGAGATTGCATAACATCTGTTACGGATAATATACATGCCAAGATCGGTGATCTGGCGTTGCTTGCGGACGATATGAACCGGTATGACGCGGTGCAGGAACGGCTTACAGACGTTTTGAATCAGATGAGTCCGACGCGGAAAACGGGCTTACTCTGCAAAATGAAGGAAGAATTGGGGAGACTGCAGGAAACCGTAAGAGGGCGGCAGAGTCTGGGAGAGGCGATTGAAGATGTGGAGAGCCGCATCCGGGAGAAAATTGCTTTGCAGCAAGAACGGAGAGCGGAACAGGAGGCTTTGCTTTGCCGGCAGAGGGAGATCAGTGCAGATAAGGAGATACGCGCAAAGAAGGCTGCCTATGACGGGCTGTGCCGGGAGGCGGCGCAGCGCAGGAGCAGGCTTGATTCGGAGCGCGCTTTTTTTCCGGGTCTGCTTCCGCAGCAGGCAGAGCTGGAACGCTGTCTGATCGAGAGCGCCGGGATTGCCGCAATGGAGGAAAGGCTGAACGTTTACCGGCTGACCGAACAGGAAGCGGCGGAAAAAGCGCATTGGGAGGCCGGCGGAGACGGCGGGACCGGACAGGCCGCGCCGCCGGACGGTGAAGAACTGGACCGCCTGATTGCCGACTGGAGCGCCTGCATTGACAGGCAGCGCGATCTGGAACAGAAGCAGGCGGACGATAAGATGCGCGCAGAGGCAGCTACGAAAAAGGACAGGCCGCAGAAAAACGGTATTTCTGCCGGTTTTTTCATTGGCGTTTCGGTTTGCGCTGCCGGTTTGCTTCTGGTATTTTGCGGGGAACCGCGGTGGGGATTTCCGATCGCCTCTGCCGGCCTGTTGTTTGCCATAGCTTCCGCTGCCGTCAGACGGAACCGGCTGCGGAAATCTTCGCAGGAACCGGCGCGGGAAGAACATGACGGACAGACTGCGCTTTTGCGACAGGAAATAGAAGACGGCAGGCGGCATATTGCCGATGTGCGGAGAAACGCAGTGTTATTGCTGGAAAAACAGGGGGTTTTCTGTCGCGGCGAAGGGGAGCTTCTGCAATGTCTGTGTCAGATGCGGGAAACGCGGCGGCATTATGTGATGTTACAGGAAAAGGAAGAAAAATTTCGCCGTTCCGAACAGCGATACCGGGAGATACGGGAAAGGCTGCAGGCGTATCTGCGCTCGCTTTCCCTGACGCCGGAAACGGATCTGCACGGCCAGCTTCTTGTCATACAGCGGCATTTACAGACGGTGCAGATCTGTCTTGGGGAATGCGAAAAAGCGGAGCGGCGCAAAGAAGCGTTTGCAAAGACCGAAAGCATGGAAACGCTGCAACAGGAACTTCTGCGGGAGCCCGCGGAGGGACAGGAAGAGACAATTGCCGAAAGGCTGCGGGAAATCGCCGGAGATCTGGATCGCCTCTATGAGCAGCGCATGCGGGATAACCGGGAACGGGACCGTCTGCAGGAGGAATGGGACAAAACGGCGGAGGCGGCGGAACGTCTGACGGCTTTGCAGGAGACATATGACAGAGAACGCAAAAAATATCAACTGTTGAAACAGACAAGAGACTATCTCGAACAGGCGAAAATTTCCTTTACGGCAAAATATATGCGGCCTGTGCTGGAAAGCTTTGGCAAATATTATACGGCCATAGCCGGCGAGGATGCCGGACGTTATCATATGGATGCCAATATGGAAATAACGGTCGATGCGGCGGGAATGCAGCGGGAAATGCGCTTTTTCAGCGAAGGATACCGCGACATGGCCGGAATTTGCATGCGGATGGCGCTTGTGGACGCCATGTACCGGGAAGAAAAACCGTTTGTGGTTTTTGACGATCCGTTTGCCGCGCTTGACGCGCAAAAATTAAAAGGGGCGCTGGCATTTCTGGAGAAGACCGCGCAGACATATCAGATATTATATTTTACCTGTCAGGAGAGCCGGTGCGCGGGACAGCGGGACAGGGACAGCGGTGGGAATGATTGCTATTTCCCGCAAATATTTGTATAATAATATGTAAAAAGGCATAAGGGGGAGCATTGCGATGGAAGATTATCGTTTTCAGGTAAATCTGGGCGGTATGATAGAGATTTTATCGGATCATCTGTACAGCAGTCCGGATGTGTATATCCGGGAGCTTCTGCAGAACGGCGTGGACGCCATAACCGGGCGGAAGCTGTGGGCGCAGGAAAACCGGAATGCAGACGGGGGAGGCGCGGCGGGAAAGATTACGCTCGAGATCGAGGAGGGCAGCAAACTGGTTTTTTCGGATAACGGGCAGGGATTGACGGAGGAGGAGATTCATCAGTTTCTGGCCATTATCGGCGAATCGTCCAAGCGCAATCCTGCGGACGGCAGGATTCGCACGGACTATATCGGCCGGTTTGGCATCGGTCTGCTTTCCTGCTTTATGGTATCGGATGAAATTCATATGCGCACCAGATCGTGCAAATCCGAAGACGCACCGGTTCTGGCATGGCAGGGAAAACCGGACGGAACCTATACGATTCAGCGTCTGGAAGAAAAAACGCTTGGCGAAGGGGATATGGCCTGCGGCACGCAGGTGATGCTGACGGCGAAACCGGGCCGGGAAAATTATTTTACGGAAAAGACGATACGCCGGCTGCTGACGTATTACGGTATGCTGTTGCCGTTTCCGGTAATTGTGCGCATACGGGGACAGGAGGAGCAGATTAATCCGATCTATCTGCCCTGGGACGGACGCGATACCAACAAACAGGAACTGCTGCTGTTCGGACAGATGATGTTTGAGGAACAGTTTCTGGACTGCATCCCCCTGCGTTCCGAGCGGGGAAATGTTTCCGGAGTGGCATATGTGGTGCGGTATCCGGTATTGCCGTCTGCCAGAGGCAATCACCGGATCTATCTGAAAAACATGCTTTTGACCGAGAAGGGGGACAATCTGATTCCTGACTGGGCGGTATTTACCCGCTGCATTATCAATGCCACGGATCTGCGCCCCACGGCTTCCCGGGAAGGGTTCTATGTGGATGAAGTATTGGATGAAGCCCGGGAGGCGATAGAAGACAGCCTGATCGCCTACATCGGCGATATGGCGCAGGAGCAGCCGGAATTGTTTGACACCTTTTTCCGCATCCATCGCCTGACGCTGATGTCTCTGGCGCTGGCGACGCCCAAGCTGTTCCGCACGCTGGTGGATTACTGTGAATTTGAGACGACACGGGGGACGCAGACCGGGTATGATCTGCGCTCTCTGGGGGAACCGCTCGTCTATGCGCCTACGGAGTCGAAATACAAACAGTTGTCGCAGTTGTTTTTTGCACAGGATAAGATGCTGATCAATGTATCGTATGTGCATTCCATGGAATTGTTGCGCAGGCTCGGGGAGGAATATGACATTCCGGTATGTCCGGTGGATGACTGGAGTGTGGAAGATCTGATGCAGGATCTGACGCCGGAAGATCAGGACGACAGCTTTTTCTTCCAGAAGGCGGCAAACCGCATTTTGAAAACGTACGACTGCCGGGCGGAGCTGAAATATTTTTCTCCGTATAACCAACCGACCTTTTATCTGATGGATGAAAAAATCCTGCTGAAACGGCAGATTGCCGCGTCGCGTTCCCAGGCGGATTCCATGTTTTTTCAGATGCTGGATGCTTTTACGGCGGAAATTCCGAGCGATACGGCGGCGATTTTGTACTTCAACTACAATAACCCACTTGTGAAAAAACTGGCGGAACAGGAAAATGAGACGGATT
>CATLGN010000046.1 GCA_949935685.1 uncultured Lachnospiraceae bacterium
GTGCTTCTTTGACAACAGCAGAGAACTCACCGAATACCTGAAAAATGTCACGGTTGCGGGAATGCTTGTCGCATACCACGGCGCGGGAGCCGCTTTTCTTCCCGATGTCCCGAAATATGCAACGCAGAACGCCGTCGACTTTTCCCGGAGCGGCGGAGGCAAAGCCCTGATCGATAACTTTACCGGCGCTTTCGGAGAAATTTTTGATTCTGCCGTTCACAAAATTACCAATGTGATTGCGGCAGGCAGGGCAACAATCGGCGGTATCGATTTCGTCATCCGACAGACAAACGACGCCTTTGATGTGGAAATTCCTGAAATCAACGCGGTTTACACACATATGATGGGGCATGACTGCCACTCTATCGTCGCAGGCGCAGGCCATGCCGACGCGATGATCGCAGAGCTTCGCAGCTACATTGAAAAAGGCTATGATCTGATTCTCACCTCTCACTATACCCCGGAGGATCTGAAAGACGCTCAGGCCAAAATCGACTATCTGGAAACTCTTAAAAAAATCGCCGCAGGCGTTCACAGCGCAGACGAGTTCAAAGCGGAAGTCGGCAGGCAGTATCCACAGTACGGCGGCCAAAATTACCTCGATATGACGGCAGGCTTCTTTTTTGCTTAATCACGTACCGGAAAACTACTTTGACATGGATTCGGGGACAGCGGCTATGAAATCTACAAACAGTTATTGGAACAATGCGGAAGCAGGGCGTTCCGTGGAAAAGATAAAAACGGAAATGGAACATGCTGACGCGATTGTAATCGGCGCAGGAGCAGGACTGTCTGCTTCTGCCGGATTTACGTATTCCGGGAAACGCTTTGCGGATACCTTTCCCGACTTTATCGAAAAATACGGCTTCCGGGATATGTATTCGGCAGGCTTCTATCCATACGAGACACCGGAAGAATATTGGGCGTACTGGAGCCGTTATATCTTCATCAACCGTTATCAGAAGGCACCGAAAAACGGGTATCACGATTTATACAATCTGGTAAAAAACAAAGACTATTTTGTTATAACAACCAATGTGGACCACTGTTTTCAAAAAGCGGGATTTGATAAACACAGATTATTTTATACGCAGGGCGATTACGGATTATGGCAGTGTTCAAAACCCTGCCACAATAAGACTTATGATAATGAAACCGCAATCAAAAAAATGGTTGCCGAACAGAAAAATATGCGCATCCCGAGCAGGCTCCTCCCACACTGCCCCGTTTGCGGCGCGCCTGTGTCAATGAATTTGCGGGCGGACGATACCTTTGTCGAAGATAAGGGCTGGCATATGGCGTCGGAACGGTATGGTGATTTTATACGCCGCCATAAGAGATCAAAAATTTTATATCTGGAATTGGGCGTCGGTGGGAATACGCCGGGAATCATCAAATACCCGTTTTGGCAAATGACATATGATAATCCCAATGCCTTTTATGTATGTATCAACCTGTCGGAAGCTTATGCCCCCGCAGAGATCAGAGAACGGTCCGTCTGTATTGGCGGCGACATCGGGAATATCCTGAAGTGGACACAACATGTATAAAGGACAGAAACGGAAAAACCCTGATTGGATTGTGATCTTCCGGCAGGGGCGCAGCATTCCCGCCGTGCACCGGGCTACAGGCATAAGCGGTTCTAACCGCTGTGGCGCCGGGTACTGGCAGGCGTGCAACCGACCTCTATGCGCCATCCAGGCGCAGGTCGGTCTTTTCCGGACATCCCTGTCCGGAAATTGCGGATTACGACGCAGCGATAAGAACCGCTAATACCTTCCGCAAGATGCACGGCGGGAATGCTGCGCCCCTGCCGGAAGTATATTACATCGCAGAATTTTCCGTTTCTGTTCGATTCGGTCTGTGGAATGTTCACCGTTTGTTTATGCATGCGTTTGTCATGCGTTTACCGCGTCCTCCATTGACACCCTCATTTTGATATTTTATAATGTCTGTATTACAGATGTAAGATCAAGAGGGAGGAAAACCGATATGAAAGCGCTGCCGCAAATCTCCGAGGCTGAATTTGAGGTGATGAAGATCGTCTGGAAATATGCCCCGATCAGTACAAATGAGATTACAGACCGGCTGATGAAAACCTCGAACTGGAATCCCAAGACAATCCAGACGTTGATCCGGCGTCTTGTCACAAAAGGAGCCCTTACATATGAAAAGCAAGGCCGGGTCTTTGTCTATACCGCTCTGGTCGATCAGGAGGAATATATCGGTCAGGAGAGCGCTTCTTTTCTGAACCGTTTTTATAATGGCGATATTTCCGCCATGCTGTCTGCCTACATTGATCATGACAGATTATCCGACGACGAAATCCAAACGCTTCGCTCGCTGCTCTCCGGCGATTCGGAAAAGGGAGGCGTCTGATATGGAAGATTTTATCATCCGATTCTTACTCTGCAACGTTTTGTTCTGCGTTATTGTCGGAATTTTGCTGACTGTACGCCGCCTGCTGCAAAACAGGCTGTCCGCGCGGATGCAGTACCGTCTGTGGTTTCTTCTGCTCGGGCTGCTGGCAGTTCCCTTTATCCCGCTCCGCCTGGTCCGTTTTCCCCCTGTTTTTTCATGGCTTACCATACTGCGGAATGTGTCCGCAGCCGATCAAAAGACGGCAGCCGCAGCCGCCGCTTTCTCCGCATCCGATGCAACGGCCTGGATGCAGGATTTCGGCATAACGGTAAGCGAAAAAACGCCGTCCGGTATCGGGCTGGCGCTGTGTGCGATCTGGCTGGCCGGCATCGCCGGAATGCTTGTATTTCTGACAAAATCAGCTATCCGCTTTCACAGGATCAAAAAATCCGCGCTGCCTCTGCAAAATTCTGTTGTCCGCAGTCTCTATCACGACTGTCTGGCAGAAATGCATATCACAAAAAAAATTCCCGTTTACAGCACCGCCTTTTTAACCGCCCCCGTCATCGCAGGGCTGTTAAAACCGCGTATTTATCTGCCGGTTCATCTGATTTCCGACTGTCATACCGGCGATATACGCTATATGCTGTTGCATGAACTGCAGCATTACCGCCACAGAGATGCCTTTATTCACTGTGCCGGCAACCTCGCCGGTGTCTTATACTGGTTTAATCCGTTTATATGGTATGCGCTGAAAGAAATGAAAACCGACCGGGAAGTGGCCTGCGACACTTCCGTTCTGGAAATGCTGGAGGGAAACGCCTGCAGAGACTATGGCAATACGCTGATCAATTTTGCCGAAAAAATATCACACCCCGCCTTTCCGTCTGTCATGGGCATCGGCGGGAATATGGCGCAGATGCGGAAAAGAATTTTAAATATTGCGTCATATCGTCCGGCCCCACCCCGTCAAAAACTGTACGGGTCTGTTTCCTATGCGCTGACGGCAGTTCTTTTGACGGGTTTTATCCCGGCTTTGTCCATACAGGCCGTCAACCATGACCATTATTCTTTCCGCGAACAGGGAAAAACGATCGTCGATCTGGATCTGCACAATTCTTTTGCCGACAACGAAGGCTGCTTTGTCCTGTATGATACGGACACAGATACATGGACGATCTATCACGAAGAAGCCGCCCTGACCCGCATCGCCCCGGTTTCCACCTATAAAATATACAGCGCTCTGTTCGCTCTGGAATCCGGGATTATCGCTCCACAGCAGTCGCTCCTTTCGTGGGACGGGCAGCATTGCCGATATGACCTGTGGAACGCCGACCAGACACTGGAATCCGCCATGCAGCATTCCGTAACATGGTATTTTCAGGAGCTGGACCGGCGAACCGGCCCGGCGGCGATTCGCGATTATCTTCATCAGGCAGGCTATGGCAACCAGAACATGGGCGGGGATCTGTCCTCCTATTGGATTGATTCTTCCCTGAAAATTTCCCCTGTCGAACAAGTGGAGCTGCTGCAAAAATTCCATGATAATCAGTTTGGCTTTTCACAGGAAGCAGTCGACGCGGTGAAAAACGCCATCCGTCTTTCCACGGACGGCGACGGCGTTCTCTATGGAAAAACCGGTACACAGGAAGTAAACGGGCAAAACGTTTCCGGCTGGTTTATCGGATATATCGAAAAAGGCGGCCATACCTGCTTCTTTGCCACCAATATACAGGGGCAAAAAAACGCAACCGGTCCTGCTGCCGCCAGGCTTACCCTGACGATTCTCTCAGATCTGGGATACTGGAATCCGGTACGGGCGGCCGATGCCTGACGGCCGGCGGCCGATGATGCCTCTGCAGACGGGCCCTTGTTCTTATCTCCAGTCCGCCATGATCTGCAGAGCGATTTCCTTTGCCGCGGCGCTGGACACGTCTTTTCCGTCCGTTTTCCCGAGATATACGCAGAAATAAAGATTGCCCTCCTCTCTCTCCGCAAATCCCGTATACCACGCGTCCACGACAACGCCCTGCGCTTTCCCCATCCCGGTCTTGCCATAGACAGGAATATCCGCCGTATTTTCTTCCGTCACAAGCATCGCCTGCTTTAATGCCGTTCTTGTCTCTTCTGCATAAACCGTATCCTCTCCAAAAATGCGCGCCATTACTTCCGCCTGCTCTTTGGGGGAAATCAGCAGGGACGATTCAATCCAAAACCCCGTCAAAGCGCGGTTCTGATTGTTTGTATTCAGGCGTCCTTCCCAGTCGGATATATCGCAGTTGCCATATGCAAGCCTGTCCAGCTCCCGCTGCATCCGCTCCTGTCCGATTTCATTTGCAACTTCCCGGAAATACCAGACACAGGAGACGCGAAACGCTTCCATAAAACCAATATCATGGTTCCAGTTTTCATTCCAGAATGTCTCGCCGCTCCATGTGCGAACCGCATCGTCCGGGTCGATAATCCCGTTTTCCAATGCGATCAGAGACGAAACAATCTTAAACGTCGAGCACGGCGACCGTCTCGTCAGCGCGCGTTCACGGTCATATATCGTATAACGCGCGGCGTCGGCGTCATATACAACGGCCGCTCCGTTCAGGCCGTTAAAATAGCGTGACCAGTCCGCCTCCGTTATTTCCGGTTCCGGCGCTGCTGCCGCCGTGCCGCCGCCCGTCTCCTGTTCCGTCTCCTGCGGCGGTTCCGGTTCCGACATTGCCGCCGGTTCTGTTTCGTCTTTTGCGGAAACGGCGGCGCCGGTACTGTCATTTCTCACAATCACCCGGTTATCGCTTTCTCTTTGACTGCCCGCGCAGCCCGCCAGAATCACACCGCACACTACCGCCAAACACACTGTTTTTACAAAATACTTCTGCATATTCATCGATACCCCCGTACCATTCTCTGTCTTCAGAGAAATATTGTCAAGTATGCAGTAAGGAGATATATGGAAGGACAGCCTTTTTCTGATCCATTTCATACACGCATCCATAATAACTGCTCCATCGGGAACATGGTAATATCTTTCGATTACCCTGCACATATGCTGCCCGTTTGTACCCGAAATCACATTCACAAAGCAGGAATCCCGTTTCACGCCTCTCTCCAGCAATCTCCTGCCATATCTGTTGATAAATGCGCTCTATATCAAGCAACAGGCCATCCATATCAAAAATTGCACCCTTATATCCCATCTGCCTAATCCACCCTCCGGGCCTCCAGTTCACGCGTCATCTCTCCGCGCAGGCTGTCCAGCTTATAAAAATAGGTAAGCGCTGCGATCAATATGCACAAAACGACCGGAATCCAGATAAAGCATATTTCAATGTACGAAAGGGCTTTTTCCGTCTGGACTGCATTGGCCACATATCCTCCATTTTTTAAAAACGCGCCAATGATAAAGCTTGTCAATCCCATGCCGCCTTTTACAAAAAATCCCTGAAACGCCGCAATCAGGCCTGCCACGCTCGCATTCTTCTTATATTCTGAATAGTCGATGACATCCGGCTGCATGGCAAAGGTAACTCCGAAAATACCATAAATCCCCAATCCTGTAATGACCAATCCGGTCAGCAGACATACTGCTTGGTTCCGTCCGATGTAAATAAGCAGATCTCCCGCTATGTACAAAATAATGCTGAAAAACATTAGGCTTCTCTTGCTGTACTTCTTCTCCAACGCAGGGAGCAAAAGCAACATCGGCAATCCGGACAAAATCCCCAGAATCCCTACAAGCGACAGCCACTCTGTCTTTCCCAAGTTATATTTGAAATAATAAATAACCGTTGTGCTTCTTACCACGTAAAGAGAAAAGTAAAACAGATTCAGCAGAAACAGTATCCACGCCTGCCCGGTAAGCCCCTTGAACTCCTCTTTCAAGGAAGAATGCATCTGGCTGACGGTAGGGGGCACCACTTCCTCCGTACTCGCAAACGTCAGAAAAAAGATAAACATCGCTACAATACCATAGATTGTCATTGTGACAAGATACCCTCTCGCTTCATTGTTTCCGCCAAAAAAGCGCACCAATGGCTCCGTAATCGTCATTACGATCGCCGTCCCGGCCATTGCGCAGACCATTCTTGTGGAAACCAGAATATCCCTTTCATGGATATCGGAAGTAAGCCTTGGCACAATCGTATTAAGCGGTATATTTACAACGGTGTATGCCGTACAGAGAAGGCAGTACGTCACATATGCCCATATCAGTTTTCCATTACTCCCAAAGTCAGGAATATAAAAAGTCAGAAATGTAAAAATCGCAAACGGCACGGCCCCCACCAAAAAATAAGGTCTCCCCTGTCCCCATTTTGTATGGGTCCGGTCTACAATCAGGCCCATTCCCGTATCCGTGAGCGCATCAATAAATTTTGTCACCAGCATCATTGTCCCGGCCGCAGCCGCCGTAATCCCAAACACATCCGTATAAAAGACCATAAGATAAGACGCCATCGTACTGAAGACCAAATTGCATCCAAGATCTCCAATTCCGTATCCTATGCGCTTTCCCCATTTTCCCATATCCTTCTCCCTTCTAAATAAAGTGTCTGCCATATCTTCCTTCAACATGGCAGACACCTGAAACGTATGGTTTTATTATCATACTTGTGGCATCCCGAAACACATGTCGCGGCATGCATCTTCTATAAACAGGTCTCCCCGCTTAGAAACACGTAAAAGCACCGTCAATAATAAAATCTGAACCTGTCGTAAAAGTACTTGTATCACCAGCCAGATACACGCAGATGGATTCCAGTTCCTCCGGCATCCCCATCCTGCCAAGGGGTGCCATCGCATTCCATTTCTCAATCAGGGGAACCAGCGTCGGGGAATTCAGCGTCAGTTCCGTTCCGATATATCCCGGGCTGATGCTGTTAACACGCACGCCCCGTTTTGTCCATTCGATTGCCAGCGATTTTGTGAGCTGGATGACGCCCGCCTTCGATGCGTTATATGCACACTGCGGCTGCGGCACATTGACGATATGCGCCGACATGGATGCTGTATTAATGATAGAGCCGCCCCCATGTTCCAGCATGTATTTTCCTGCCGCAATATCTGTCAGGAAAATGCCGTTCAGATTGATGTTGATCACTTTGTTCCACTGTTCATAGGTCATTTCCTCCGCAGGGGCATTTATACAGATGCCGGCATTGTTATGGCAGAAATCAAGCCCTCCCAGCTCCCTTACCACCTCTGCAACCATTTCATCCACCTGCTTCTTGTCGGTGCAGTCTGTGCGGATGGCAATCACTTTCCTGCCTGTCTTCTCTGCCAGTTCCGCCGCTGTCTTTTGCGCCTCGTCATAATCCAGATCCACGATCGCTACATCTGCGCCCGCTTCCGCAAACGCCTTTGCAGTGCTCTTTCCAATCCCCCTCGCTGCGCCTGTTACAAATCCTTTTTTCCCGTCCAGTCTCATTTTTTCAATAATTCCCATAATGCTCTCCTTCTTTAAACTTATTTTGTAAAATCATTTATCAAATTATATTCACATAATAGCAAGCCAACTATGACTCGTCAATATGTATTAATTCATATAAAATTAGAATGATTTTTATAAATACTATCCAATAGAATCTTTCCTCTTTTTTTGATATAATGTAAATTTACAAAATAATTTTACAAATCAGGGAGAGATATTATGGCAAAGAGCATAACACCGAACCAAATCAAGCAGAACAACCGCAGCCTGATCTACCATTGTATCTATAAAAAAAGGAAAATCTCCCAGCAGGAAATCTCCTACGAACTGCATCTGAGCCGTCCCACTGTCACAGCCAACCTGGCAGGCATGGAGAATGACGGACTGGTCATGAAAAATGGACTAATCGATACGGAATTTGTGGGCCGGAAAGCCACTGCATACTCCATTGTATCGGATTATCGTATCAGTATCGGTGTGGAAATTTTAAAAAAAGAGATTAAGATGATAGCTGTCAGCCTTTATGGTGAAAAAATTGACCGCGCTACATTTGACATTACTTTTGAACATAAAGAATCCTATTTTGAAACTGTATGCAAAAAAATACTGGAATTTAAAAACATGCTTGGAATCAGGGATGAACGGGTTCTTGGCATCGGCTTTGCCATACAGGGACTGACTACCCCGGATGGGCAGACGATACTGTACGGCAAAATCCTGTCATGCACCGGGCTGTCCATTTCAGAATTTTCCCGTCATCTTCCCTACCCGTGCACCTTCATTCATGATGCCGACAGTGCCGCCCTTTCAGAATTATGGGTTTCACCGGAACTTTCGGATGGCTTTTACCTCTCCCTGAGCAGACATCTGGGAGCCGCTATTATCTCCAGGCGTATAATCCTGTCCGGAAAGCACGGCCATAATTCTACGATCGAGCACATACAGATGCGAACTGACGGTACCAAGTGCTATTGCGGTCGGCATGGATGTATGGAAACACTGCTTTCCCTTGAATCCCTGCTGCAGGAGAATGAAACCCTTGATGATTTTTTCCAGAATGTAAGAAGCGGGGATTCTTCCGCTTCCGGCCGTTGGAACCGTTTCCTTACGGATTTGGCCGATGCCGTCCACCGGGAGAAGAAAAAATCCGTTGTGGCCCAGCTCAAATACCAGCCAACCCAGGAACGAAAAAAGGCAGCGCCAAAAAAGAGCGCGGAAAAGGAGCGGTAAGAAAATGAACGATTTTACATTTGAGGAACAGAATTTGGTGTGCATCTACAACGGTTCCGGCACCCGTGAGGGCGTGATTGCTGCCCTCACCGAGATGCGGGGCTATCTGGAGCCGGACGAGGATGAGCTGTGCTCCCTCACTGACAGCGCCCTTTCCAAGCTGGGACGTATGACCGATGC